>CATWBR010000296.1 GCA_958349075.1 uncultured Clostridium sp. | reverse complement strand
CAATGGGATAGAACATACAATCCGCAAGAAGCTGGACGATGTTCAGTACGAATTGACCGGCGCCAGATTTTTAAGATGTAACAGAAGTTTTATTGTCAATATGGATTATATCGCGGATGCAAAAGACGATTTTACAATGGATAACGGAGATAAAATACCAATTAAAGTACGTGAAAAGAAACCGCTTCGGAAGCAGTATTTTGACTATATTATGAGTCAGGAATGGAGGCTGGCTTAGACGGTCACCGTGCAGGGAGTGAACCGTAACCTTAGACGGGACGGGGCTTTAAGAAAGGGATGAAAAACGGCATGATTTTTGTATCATAAAACGTGACTTTTAGCACACCCGGACGGCTTTGACAGGGAACTGTGATATATTTATCCTAAAATAATTCCCGGCATGTTAAGAGCAGTATATCGGACAGAAATATGGCAGGGATAAGATTATGAAATCGGGAGGTATACGGAAAAAAACAGAAAAAACAGTCATAAAGATGAAAGGATGAAACAGGAAAAAGGAGGAAAAAAGATGAAAAGGAGATTGCGGAGTACGTTGAGCACTGCGCTCATTGTAGCAATGCTGGGAACCATGTTCAGCGGAACGGCGTTTGGCGCGGGAGTAAGAAAAGCGTCGGGACTATTTGAGAAGGATATAGTACCATTCCTGATGGTCACTGAGTGGCTGGGAGATTATGGAGATATAGAGCCGGAGTATCAGGAGATATCTGTCAACCTTGCCAGCCCGGCAAATGCGTTGATGGCATCCGGATCTGAACTTGCCGCATCCAGCTCTGAACTCGCCGCATCGGCGAGTGAGCTTATAAACTGGGAGTATGATGAAGATACTTCGGAGCTTAACGTTGCACTGAATAATGAATGGGATTATTTCTACAAAGAGAAGCTCCCGGCCAGAGTGAATTTCAGTGTAGGGGAAGGAAACGGGCAGTATCAGGGAGAAGTTGAGATCAGAGGAAACTGGTTCCTGCGTGTATTTTCAAATAATATTACTAGGGGCTATGACAGAAAAACACAGGAAGTAATGCTTGAGAAAAGTGAGTACTGGGCAAGCCCAAGCAATGTGTCCGATAGCAGTTATACAGTAACCATTACAGAGAATGGAGCTTCAGTATCGGGGGCAGACGTTGAAATTAACAAAAATGCCACTTATGGGATCTCCTTAAATTTCAAGAAGGATCTGGTTGATCCTGCAAACAGAAGGTTTGACAGGATATTCAAAGCAGAACTGAAACATGGAAAAGAGCTGATTGGGTATACCTATTTCGTTCTTCCGCAATACAGCAAAATAAACGGGACTGTCTATCCCAGCATAAGCAAGTATCTGGCTGATTTGAGTGACAGCGAAAAGGGGAATATAAAAGAACTTAAGATAACAGAAGGTGATATAACAGCCAACGAGTGGTATCAGCTTATAAACCTGCCCAATCTCAAGAGGCTATACCTGTCAAAGGATCTTTACAGGGTAAGTATGACCGGATTTTATGATGATGAGCATAACAATACCCTGGAAGAGATTTATTTTAACTGGAACGGAGAAAATGCGACGAAGAACAGTCCGGCCAGGTCAGGTTATAATACGAGTATAGAAAACATTGTAGAGGGAGCGTTCAAAGGGTTTGACAAGCTTAAAAAAGTAAGCATGCCGGGAGTCACATCTGTCGGCCGGTCTGCTTTCTATGGCAATGCGGAATTAGCCGATATAGATGCACCGGATTTGCGAACCATCTATAGCAGCGCATTTGAGGGCTGTACATCTTTAAGTACGGTCGATATGCCGGAACTGGAAAAAACGGGAGAAAAAGTGTTCTCAGGCTGCACCTCCCTGACTTCGGTTGATATGCCGAAACTTGATATCCTTGGACAAAGAGCGTTCTTAGGATGTACATCGCTGAAGGGGCTGGAGCTGCCGACAGCGGAGACTATAGGAGATAGTGCATTTGAGAACTGCACAGGCTTAGAGTCAATCGCCCTTCCAAAGATTGACGGGGTACCGGATAAACTGTTTAAAGGCTGCGAGAATTTGAGGGTGGTTGATATTTCATCTGCAGAATATGTGCGGGGCAGCAGTTTTACAGGGCTCAGTACTTCGCCTGAAAACCGTATCAAACTGATCCTGCCTGAGTCTGCACCTTATATTTGGAATAATTTCCAGGAGGAGCAGAGGTTTGACTACAGCCTGGTGAATGAAAGGGGAGATGCGCTGACAGGCAGCAGGCTTGATGATGCGGTCGCCGGGTATTCCCGTGTTCCGGAATGGAGCAGGGTTCTGGACTTATCAAGCATATCAAGCAAAGAGATGACTGCAGAGTACATTTTCGCGGGAGAGAGCGCTTCTCATTTTGACAGAGGAGAAAATCTGCATGAAATTATGCAGAAAATAAGCGGAAATGGGTCGTTGTCCAATGTGAAATGGTTGAGTGTGGCCGGTGCAAAACTTACGGCGGAAGACTGGAGCCAGCTTGAGAATTTGACGGGCCTCGAGACTCTGACAGTGGGAAGATCGTCGGAGGCGAACAATGCTAAATATGCAACGGAAATTCCTGAAAACTGCAAATTACCTGTATCACTGAAGTGGGTATTTTTAAATACGGTAACCAAAATCCCGGCCAGCGCTTTTAAAAACAATACCGGACTGGTACAAATGAGGCTTGAATCAATTAAAGAGATCGGCGATGAAGCGTTTGCAGGATGTACCTCCCTGCATTGGCTGGCAATGCCCAATACACCGCCAACCCTGGGGAATAACGTATTTACAGGATGCACTTACCAGGGCAAGACGATTGAGACGCTGAGGTGGGTAGGTGATAGAGAATTACAGAATTTCTATGAGAGATATGTAAGCTCCGATCAGCAGTGGCTGCCATGGATCCCGGGAGATCAGCCGACACCGCCGCCGACTCCCGACACTCCTGACACTTCTTCTCCATCCACTTCGGGCAGGGACAGAGGAACCCATTACGGAAGCTGGGTTCAGGATGCACGCGGATGGCGTTATACACTGAACGGACAGATACCGTCCGCCCAATGGGGATACCTTCCATATAACGGAAAGTTTGCATGGTACTATTTTGACCAGGACGGCTATATGAAGACCGGCTGGTTTACAGATGAAAAAGGCAGAACCTATTATCTCCATCCGGCGGCAGACGGAACAAGGGGGTATATGTATACGGGTTGGAACCTGATTGACGGAAAATGGTACTATTTCAGCATGGAAGAGGGCTCCGGCAACGGAATGCTTCTTAAGAACACAACAACACCGGACGGATACAAAGTAGACGGGAACGGAGTTTGGGTTCAGTAGAACGGTTTAAGAGCTGACACAAGGGCGCGGCAGAATATCCTGCCGCGCCCTTGTGCCGGTACTTGAAAAACAGCGGGGACTGAGGTATGATGGATTAAGAACCCCGGTCACCGGCAGCAGCCATGCGGCATTAACAGAATCCGTGAAATGGCTGTTTACGGATAGGGAGAGGTTTTATGAAAAATAAAAAGAAATTTTATGCGGCCATGCTGGCCGCTTTGGCGGTATCCGGGTTTGCGGCAATGAATTCGTTTGCAGCGTCCAGGAATAAAATATCTTCAATACGCCTGGAGGTAAAGGATCATATGCAGCCCGGCAGCGCCCTGGACGAGCCGGAGGAACTGTCAATCGAAACCGGCGCGGAGAATTATGCGGTAAGCGGCTGGGAGATTGAAAATGCCGGCTATACCTGGAAACGCAGTGACAAGCCCAGAGTTAAGGTGAGAATCGTTACGGAGGATGACGGCTATTTTGATGTTTCTAAGGCTCAAGTTAAGGTGAAGGGTGATGAAGCGACGGTTTATTCGGTGCGGAAAGAGGAATCCCAGGTTTTGACCGTTACCCTGGATTTAAAGCCCATGTATCAGCGGGTGGGAGCCATTGAGGACGCCTGGCTGAAAGATACGGTTGCGGCCTGGACGCCGGCAATCGGTGCAGAGAGCTATGACATCTACCTGTTCCGGGATGAACGTGCCGTGGGCAGCAGGAAGACGACAACGGAGACCACCTATGACTTCGGGACTGCGATGCACAAGGAAGGAGAATATTATTATAAGGTCCGTGCAGTAGGCGGAGAAGGGGTTAAGGAAGGTAAGTATACAATATCGGAGAGCTTCTATGTCAGCCCGTCCGACACGGAGCAGGAAACGGGAGAAACAAAGAAAGCGCTGAATAATTCGGAGCGTATCCCGGGGGAGTGGATTCAGAATGAAAAGGGCTGGAGATGGACCGGCACAGACGGTTCGCGGCCGGTCAACAGCTGGGCCGACGTAGGTGGAAAGAGATACTACTTCGGTGAAGACGGATATATGGTAACCGGATGGATTAAGTGGGAAGACAACTGGTACTATCTGGGGTCAGAAGGGGATATGCAGACAAACTGCCTGACCCCGGACGGTTACATCGTGGATGAAAACGGCGCCCGGGTCTGGTAATTTTATAAAGCCCCCGGGTAACCCTGCCGAACCGAAGCTTCTGCGCCCTCTCCAAACACAACGCAGAATGCCGGTATTATAGCCGGTTCTATCATAATTAAATGGATAAAAAGGAGCAGAAGAAAATGGCTGAGAAAGTAGTAAAAATTCCGGATGGAGAAATTGCGGAAGCCGGGTATGGCATTACTCCGGTCGAGAGACTGAAAAGAGAGCTTAAATATGAGGGCACCGTTCTCAAAATGTATGAGGATACGGTCAAAGTGAACGGCCATGAAGCAAAATGGGATTTTATCCATCACGACGGGGCTGCGGCCGTGGTAGCCGTGAATGAGGAGGGGAAGCTTCTCATGGTGCGCCAGTACAGGAATGCCCTCGACCGCTATACACTTGAGATTCCGGCAGGTAAGCTGGATTTCCCCGGAGAACCTAAAATAGAATGTGCCTTCCGGGAACTGGAGGAAGAAACCGGGTTTAAGACGGATCAACTGGAATTTCTGCTGAGTGTCAATACCACCATTGCATTCTGCGATGAGGCCATCGATATCTTCCTGGCGAGAAATTTGATTCCGTCGAGCCAGCATCTCGATCCGGATGAGGAGATCAATGTGGAAGAATGGGAACTGAAGGATCTCCTGGAACTGATTTATTCCGGTAAAATGACAGACGGGAAGACGATTGCCGCTATCCTGGCTTACGCATGTAAATTTGGCGGCGGCAGCCAAAAGTAGGGTCTGCATAGAATAGAGCGGCAGAACGCAGCATAGATTGGAAGAAATGGGGTAACTACGGAACGGTTTCGTGGTTACGAAGCGGGAAAGGTGAGCCTGTATGGGAAAATATCATGCACCATTTCGTTTTCAACCGTCTATGCTGACAGCGTTCTGTTTTTTTGTGGGGATATTAGCCGGAACCGTGTGGGTTAACCGGATGGGGGACGGCCTGAAGGAGCAGCTTGGCGTGTTCGGACAGGCGTTTCTTTCGGGCAGCGCACCGCCGCCCTCCATGGAACAGTTGGCGGAGCTGATACTGAAACGGGGGCTTTTAATGGGAATCCTATGGCTTCTCGGAATGTCCTTATTTGCCGTTCCCGGGTTCTGCCTGGCTGCTGTTTATGCCGGATTTTCATTGGCGTTCCTGATATCCTCCATGACGGTTCAGGCAGGGGTAATGGGAGTATTTCTTTTTCTTCTCTCGGTGTTTCCGCAGATGGTATTCTACCTGCCGGTATTTGCCGTGCTCTACATATGGGGGATGGCTCCGGGCAGTAAAATCCACGGCGGAGGTTTTGCCGTACTTCTTTTGCTGACAGCGGCCGGTGCGGCGTCGGAGCTGTGGCTGAACCCCTGGTTTATGCATTTCACGTCTGTATTC
>CATWBR010000295.1 GCA_958349075.1 uncultured Clostridium sp. | reverse complement strand
CTTTTTAATCCTTTTTAATCGGTGTCCTGCTTCATTTAGGGATTCAACTGCCATTTATTACTTTTACTGGCCTACTTTAACAAGTAATCCAGCCTTGAGTTCCTTTTTATAGTAAATATACAGTACCTCCTTCCCTGTCTTGAAGCCATATAAAACGGCATTATCCTCTAACACTACACATGGATAATCTCCCACAGGAACCAGAACAAACTCCATATCCTTAATATACTCCGCAAAACAATCATCACTCGATAATACTGGACGCCCTGTACTGGTCGTAAATTCTAATTGTTCATACAAATTTGTTCGCTGACCATCACCTAATGTAATATCCAGCAGCTTTATTTCTCCTAACGGCGCTGGCGTAACCTTAATCTTCTGGGACGTTTTCACCCCGTTAGGTGCCTGAACCGTAATAACACATTCCCCCAGTCCCTTTGCTGTCACCATTCCACTTGCCTCGTCCACTTCCGCCACATTGGCATCACTGCTGGAAAAGCTTAATTTTTCAGATGCACTCGTCTCCGGATAGCTCTTCACCTCCAGTGGAGTCGATGTATATTCTTCTAATGACTTAAACACTTCCGCATTTGCTATTTCCAGGTTTTCGACCGCGGTAGAAACAGTAACCTCACATTCAGCTGTCTTGTTTCCATCTTCCGATGTAGCTGTAATAATACAGGTGCCGGGTTTTTTAGCTTTTACCACACCGTTTCTTCCGCCAACACTTGCTATTTCCGGATCACTGGAGGTATATCGAATTTTTTTATTCGTGGCATTTTCCGGCAATACCTGGACGCTCACCATTTCAATCCCGCCTAACGGTACCGAAAGCTTTGTACTGTTAAATTCTACACCCTCTACCTGGATATCAGGGGTCACTTTCACTTTGCAGGTCTTCACAATTCCCCCTCCGCTTACGGTAACTTCGCATTCGCCGGCACTGCGTCCTGTAATACTTCCAACACTGCTCACGGTTGCAATATCCGTATTGCTGGATGCATATTTCAGTCTTGGACTGGATGCGTCGGAAGGTACAACCATCGCGTTTACAAGGGCTTTCTCTCCAATTGCCACCGCAATCTCTGATTTGTCTAATATAATATCTGTTACTGCTATATCAGATACCGTAACCACACATGTGTCCTTTGCTTCCGGATTTCCCACAGACGTCGCAGTAATTGTACACGTTCCTCCTCCAACGGCCCTTACCAGGCCACTGCTCTGGCTGACCGTGGCAACCGACGTATCACTGCTGCTGTATTTTACTTTTTTATCCGTTGCGTCTTCAGGCAGAACCGAAGCCGCCACGCTGTTCATCCCTCCTCTTACCATGCTGATTTCCTTTGTCTTAAAAACAACTCCTTCAACCGGGGTCTTATCCCTGACGGTAACATCAAGTGTGGCCAGTAATTCTCCTGATGATGTTACCGTAATCGTACAGGTACCGGCCGATTTTGCCGTAATGATTCCGGTTCTGGAATTTACACCTGCAATATCCCAGTTGTCAGTACTATATCTGAGCTTACTCAAGTCCGCATCACCTTCGATAATACTATTCGGAATCATATACTTCTCACTCACCTGCAGATTTATGCCATCCGTTTTAAGCTCGCCTGTTAATAACTCAGCCCTCATCATAGCTATATTGGAATTTAAATTTACCGGAGCCGCAAAGGCTGCATTTGTAAAACACATTGAAAATCCAAGGGCCTGCACGCCTAAAACTGCTATTCTTTTTCCTAATTTCATTCTTTTCTCCTTCTTCTACGGGACGTCTACCGTTACCAGACATTGTGCCGTTACCTTTTTATCAGCCGTCGATACGGTGATGACACTCTCTCCCGGTATCCGGGCTCGATAGAGACCTGTCCCTTTGTTAATACTGATTACATTTTCATTACTTGATTCAAAAAAAACGTTTTTCTTTGTTGCATTCCCCGGCAGGACCGTTGCGTTGATAAACCCTTTGCTCCCTGCCTTAAAGTGTAAAGCATCACTGTCCAATACTATTTTTTCAACCGGGATCGCCGGCGTCACAGTTATTTTACATTGCGCTGCCGGTCCGTCTTCCACAGAAACCGTGATCACACACTCTCCCATGGAAAGCGCTTTAATTACACCGTTCCGCATTCCCACCGTTGCAATACTGTTGTCACTGCTCTCAAATATAATCTTCTGTGTCGACACTTCAGGTACTGTGTGCGCGGTTAACAGAGCCTTTTCGGTTTCTGTAAGGCAGAGCTCTTCATCACTCAATACAAGTGACCGAACAACATCCCGTGCTTTAACATTCACCCGGCATTTCCGCCTGACGCTTTTACTTTTGTTTTCAATAAGAATTTCCGCCTGCCCCTCTTTCAGTCCTCTTATCAGCCCTGTGCCGGAAACGACCGACACGATCTCCGGATCCGAAGATTTAAAGGATATCTGTTCATTGCTGTCCTCGGGTATCACATGGTACCGTATCGCTGCGCTTTCGCCCTCCCTGATTTCATATTGCTCTGATTCTAAAACAATATCCTGAACCGGAATCCTTTTATTATCCACAATTTGAATTTTGCAGGACGCCTGTTTATCTCCATCTTCTGTTTTAAAGATGACCGATTCCGTCCCAACAGCTCTTGCCAAAAAACTGATATTCCCCTCGCCGGAATCCGGCAAAACAGACAGAATTCCATCATTTTCCAATACTACAGATACTGCTTTATTCGTTGCATTGTCAGGTATAATCTGATACCCGACCGAAATAACCTCCCCTTTTACCACTTCCACTTCTTCTTTATCAAGCAGGATGTTCCGGACTGCAATCGGCAGTACCTCTATGTTTCTGCTTCCGGCGGCTCCATCTGGCGAAACTGCACGTATGACTGCTGTTCCAACTCCCAATGCCTCTATCATCCCGTCTTCAGACACTTTCACGATATGTTCATCAGATGACTCCCATTTGACCTCTTTTCTGGTTGCATTTTCAGGAAGTATCCGAACCTCCAGGGCTGCCGTATCTCCCGGATAAATTTTTTCCGGCATATTCAGGATTTCAACTTCTGTCACTTTAACATATGGATCTTTAACGGTAATCCGGCAGGAGTCCTCTTTCTTACCATCCACAGAGTATGCCTTGACTGTACACTCCCCCGCAGATATTGCTTTAATCATCCCGCTTATGGACGATACCTTTACCACGCTGCTGTCGCTCGATACGTATCGTATACGCGTATCCGTTGCATTGGCCGGTGAGGCCGCTGCACATGCAAACGAAGATTCTCCAACTGTCATGGAATACGCTTTCTGCTGCAGAGATACTGATTCTACCGGTACCCATTTCTCGACATGGACGGTTACTGATTTCTTAATCCCTCCATCCTGACTTTCTGCCGTGATCATACACTGTCCTTCTTTTTTTGCCCTTATCATGCCGGTCGACCTTCCCACCTCAGCTATTTCCGTATCACTGCTGGAATACCGAATCTTCTGATTTGTGGCGTCCTCGGGTAATACTTTCGCACAAACATATCCCTGAGTGCGTTCCGTCAGTGTCAAGCTCTCACTTTCGACTGCGATGTCTTCAACCGGAATGATTGCCTTTACCACTACTCTGCACTCTTTTTCATAACCGCCTTCAGCCGTTACAGCCTTAATATAACATTCTCCCGGCGCAATCGCCCTGATCCTTCCGGACTTTGAATTAACGCTCGCTACATCCGTATTGCTGCTAGAGTATCTCAGCTCCTTATTTGACGCATCGTGAGGCAGCACACCTGCTCTTACAAAATCCTGCATTCCCTCCACAACCTCGAGAGTATCACTATCTATCTCAATACCACTCACCGGAACCTCCGGTGCATCGTATCCAACCTCCGTATTATCAACAGCGGCATATACAGGAAAATGAAACGTCATCGCAGCTATTACGAGTGCTATTCCCCATATTTTTTTCATTCTCATTCCTCCGCCAGAACCTTACCGATCTCTTCCAACCTCCTCATCTCCTTTTCAATTTCATCATAAATTCCCTCATAACGGTTAATCCTGTCCTGAGAATCCATTTTTTCTTTCATAAATACCTTCAGTTCTTCCTGCCGATTCTCAGCCTCTTTTTTAAACATATCTAAATCCCCGGTATAGAGCCCCGGCTCTTTCTCCTGTAATACTGTAAGCCTCACCTCCTCTTCGTCCAGTATCTCTTCTACCCGTTTAGACAATTCCCCCATCACCGCGATACTATCCTTCAGATTGCTCAGTACCTTGCGGTTCATCTCTTCCATAAATGTCATGTTCGATAGAATCTGTTCAATCGTCACTTCATCATTAATAATATTTTCAAAATCGCCCCGCATTTCCCGGCTTTGTTTCTCGCTTTCGGCATGACATTCGGCAAATGCCGTATCCCACTTATCATCTGAATCTGAATTTATGTCAGATATGAAGCCGCACCACAGCCGGATCTGCACTTTGCTGGCTTCTACCAATTTTATGTTTTTGGCCAGTTCCTTTTTTTCCTCTTTATATTCGTTCCATTGCTGTGTCAGCAGCTCTAAAAATCCGGCATCCTTCTTCACCGTAGTCTCCTCTTCTTTCCTAATTACTTCTTGAGAATCCTGTATGAGTTTCATCTCATCGCGCATTTTTTCCACTTTTTCTTTTTCCTGCTTCAACCGTTCTTCTGCCTCCCCTAACATGCTGTCTTTCTGGATTAAAGCCTTGTCCCTGCAATCCAGTTCTCCGCGCAATTGAGCAATCTCGTGTACCAATTGTAAGGATGCCTCTCCCTCATCTCCCGCTTCCAACGCCTGGGACAATGTCATATTTTTGAACTCAGCTTCTTTCAGTTGTTCCCGTAATACTTCAATTTCCTGTACCAGACAATTATTTTCCAATGTCAGATCCGTTATCTGGCGCTCCAGATTATCTTTCATTGCAATCATATCTTTGTTTAACTCGCAAAAGTATTGTTCGACATGTTTTTTCGAATATCCACCGAACAGAGCTTTTGTTACCTGCTTGTTTAAATACTTTTCCACATCCAGATGAAAAAAATCGCTTACTTGTAAATCCTTATTATCCATTTTCTCTTTAACTCCTGCCCTCCGTTATTTTCAGTTCAATTCTCTTTCCAGTCATTCCGTCAAATCTCCGGCCGCCGTCTGCTTTATATTCCAAAACATATTTCACGCCCCTTTTGATGGAGCCAATCTTCCATGGTTCCAATTTTTCCAGATAAAGGATCCTGAAGTTTTCATCGATATACACTGCATCAATTGTAAAATGCATAAAAAAAGTATGGACACTTCCCGTTTCCAGCAGCATTGCCTCCGAAGCTCCCAAATCTTTTTTTCCCATAAGTCCCATAAAACGTTGAATAAAATTACACGCCAGGTAAACTTTTTTAAAAATCACCTCGCCCTCCAGTTCCATTGTCACATCTTTCATCAGACGCCTCCCATCGATTCAAAAAAACTGTAAGCCGCCGGGGTCAGCAGAACTAAAAACACGACCGGGAATATAAAAAATGCCATAGGAAACATCATCTTTACCGGTAATTTGCCGACTGCTTCCTCAATTCTGCGCTGTCTCTCCATTCTGCATTCTACCGACAGCTGTTTCAGTACATTGCTCATCGGCATTCCTAAACGTTCCGCCTGCTTAATCATTATTACCATCATGGAAATATGCTGATTCATACATCGGTTTTTCATATGCTCCAATGCTTTTATCTTATTAATCCCCATGTTCAATTCATCCAAAAGTCCTTTGAATTCTCCTAAAATGCAGCTGCCCTTCATTTTACTCTCTCCGCTGCGCACGGCCGCCTCAACTGCCTTGTCAAACGTCATACCCGAGAGAATACTGACCGACAA
>CATWBR010000294.1 GCA_958349075.1 uncultured Clostridium sp. | reverse complement strand
CAGTAACTATAAAAATACAGTATTACAATTAGGGGGATTTATTATGAGTCAAAGCACATTTAAGGATTTCCTGAAACGGAAGCAGGTCAATATCTCCGTTCAGACTTACCTCATCGATGCACTGGGCGCGATGGCCTTCGGTCTTTTCGCTTCTCTGCTCATTGGTACTATCTTCGCCACACTGGGCGATAAAACCCATATCGAAATCTTTACCACCATATCTGCCTATGCCAAAAGCGCTACCGGCGCCGCCCTCGGCGTCTCTATCGCCTTTGCCCTGAAAGCGCCGCCGCTTGTGCTTTTTTCCGCTGCTACCGTCGGTATTGCGGGCAATGAACTGGGCGGTCCTGTGGGAGCTCTGGTTGCCACCATCATCGCCACGGAGCTTGGAAAGATCGTTTCCAAAGAAACACCGGTGGACATCCTCGTCACTCCCGGAGTCACCATTATCTCCGGTGTTCTGGCCTCGCAGTTTGTAGGGCCCGGGGTCTCCGCATTCATGACTGCATTCGGCAACATTGTAAAAACGGCTACCGTGATGCAGCCGCTCTTTATGGGTATCCTGGTTTCCGCACTTATTGGCATAGCCCTGACACTCCCCATCAGCAGCGCCGCAATCTGTATTATGCTCAGTCTGGACGGGCTGGCCGGAGGCGCTGCCACAGCCGGCTGCTGCGCTCAGATGGTCGGTTTTGCCATCCTGAGTTTCCGTGAAAATAAATGGGGCGGCCTTCTGGCACAGGGCCTTGGAACGTCCATGCTTCAGATGGGCAATATTGTCCGGAACCCCAGAATCTGGATTCCGCCGACTCTGGCCTCAATGGTGACCGGTCCCATTTCAACCATGGTATTTAAGCTGGAAAATATCCCGACGGGTTCCGGTATGGGAACCTGCGGCCTGGTAGGCCCAATAGGAATCTACACCGCAATGCAGGAAACCGGCGGAACCAATATGTGGCTTGGTATCCTGCTCGTCTGCTTCATCCTGCCGGCAGTCCTGACTCCCCTCTTTGGTTTAATGTGCCGGAGAGCAGGCTGGATTAAGGAAGGGGATCTGAAACTGGATCTGTAATTACATAAAAAGCATCTGTCGCAGGAGATTCAATTCCCCGACAGATGCTTTTTTATTGATGCGCGGCAAAAAAACTGCCTCTTTTGATTTATCACTTCTGCTTTACAGCTCTTTTGTAATTTCCGCCGCCTGCAGTTCCATCTTCTCCTCCGGCCTGCCCATTCCTTCCTTTTTCTGCTTCATTCTCCGGAAATAAGAGCTCATTTCGTCCGCCATTCCCGACAAACGGTTTAGCAGGGTAGAGAAGTCTTTGAGCATCTCATCGTCCTGAAAATAAGGATAGACAATGTCATGATCCACCTCGCTCCACCCTTCCTCAAACAGGGTTCTGGCCTGAATCTCCACATAATATCCCTTATACTTCACAATGTAATGCAGGGAGCGGTAGATTCCGTCCGATTTAATGTCAATGAGATCCTCATCGTAGATGCGGCTGTCCCCGGTTCTTCTGTAAACCTTCGGACGCTCGGCAATATAGTAATGATTCACATTCCCGTCAAAATCCATCTCCCGGTCACCGACATACTGCTCCGGGTCGTTCTCAAACACGGATGTAATATATTCATGAAAATGTCTCCAGTCCTCCCGGTAAAGAAAAAACACGCGGATGCCAATCAGATCCGTTACATATTTCCAGTAATTGGTGCGGTCAACATGTGCAAATTTCTCGGGCAGTTCATTCCGCTTCCTGATAATCTTCTCAACCAGATGCCCCGGTTCCTTCGTCCTGTAGCGGTAGGAATGGATTCCGGCCTTCTCTATGTCATAGAGGTATTCATCCACAAAATCTTTTCCTATTCCGCGCAGTTTCCGTTCGATGTTCCCGTAGTGATCGTGGATTGCCTGCAGCTCTTCCCAGTCAATGCCTGCCGACTCATAGTCGGCATATTCCATATTGTACTTCTCAAAAAAATCTTTTATGTCCAGCATTCGATCTCTATACCTCTCCGGCACCAACGGAACTCAGGAATCTGGCAAAAGCCGCCCTGCCCTCCTCCGTGCATTTATAGACTCCGGCATCTTCCAGTACTCTCTCGAATACAAGTCCTACCTCGTCTTTCAGGATCTTTTCCACATTATCCTTTGTAATCTTTTCATATTTGGGACGGAATGCTTCCACCCAGTCGGCGTGCTTTTCAAGTTCCGCGCTGCTTCTTACATCTTTGCCCCCGGTAATATAATCTCCCAGTTTTGCCAGCTCGTCTTTCAGCCTGGATGGAAGCACCGCCAGCCCCATCACCTCGATCAGGCCGATATTTTCCTTCTTGATATGGTGGAGTTCCTGATGGGGGTGGTAAAGGCCAAGAGGAAATTCCTCCGTTGTTATATTATTCCTCAGCACCAGATCCAGCTCAAACATCCCGCCGTTCTTTCTGGCGATCGGAGTGATCGTATTGTGGGGTTCTCCTTTTGTCTCGGCAAAGACAAATGCAGCCTCATCCGTATAGTTTCTCCAGGCTGTGAGAACTTTATCCCCCAGCTCAATCAGGCGCTCCGGATCTTTAGCGCGTGTACGCAGCACCGACATCGGCCAGTATACAATGCCTGCCTCCACATCCTCAAAGCCTTTGAATGTAAAATACTTTTCAATCGGCGCCTTTGCCATGGCAAAGGTATAATGGCCTCCCTGGAAATGATCATGGCTTAAAATGGAGCCGCCGACAATCGGCAGATCTGCATTGGAACCCAGGAAATAGTGAGGAAACATTTTGACAAAATCAAAGAGTTTGATAAAGGTTGCCTTCTCGATCTGCATTGGTACATGCTGTCCGTTAAATACAATGCAATGCTCATTATAATAAACATAAGGCGAGTACTGGAAGCCCCACCGGCTGTCGTTCACCGTAATCGGAATCGTGCGGTGGTTATTCCTGGCCGGATGGTTTACACGGCCTGCATACCCCTCATTCTCGCGGCAGAGCAGGCATTTTGGATAACCGCTCTGTTTTGCCAGCTTGGCGGCGGCAATGGCTTTCGGATCCTTCTCCGGTTTGGAAAGGTTCACCGTAATGTCCAAATCACCATACTTAGTCTCCGTGACCCATTTCATATCTTTACAGACGCGGTATCTTCTGATGTAATCAGAGTCCTGGCTTAACTTATAGTAATAATCCGTAGCAGCCTGAGGTGACTGATGGTTGTAAAGGCCAAAGAATTTCCGTACAATCTCGGACGGTCTCGGCATCAGGCAGTTCATCAGCCTTGTGTCGAATAAGTCTCTGTAAACCACGCTGTCTTCCGGCAGTACGCCGGACTCATGGGCAAAATCCATCAACTCTTTCAGCGTTTCCTCCAGGTTGACTTCCCCGGACTCCGTCCCTGGTTCTTCATACTCGTCCAGCTTCAGTACATCCAGGATTTGATTCGTCGCATAAATCCGGTCTTCTTCCTCAATCAGTCCTGTCGTAAGACCGTATTCAACCAGTTTTTTAATCGCTTCGTTTACCATACCACGCCTCCTCATATTTTTAATGCGCTTCGCGCAATCTGCTTCGTTTACCGTCTTCTCTGTGGTGCCGTCTGCGGGCAGAGAGTTTCCGATATGCCCGGTTTATTAGTATAGCACATTCACAGGTACGATTCCAGACGTTTTGTTACAATTCCGCCAAGCAGGCCTATCACTGCCCCTGCCACGGTTCCGGCCGCCAAAAGGAATGGCAGATAGTAAAAAACACTGCTGTTTTCCACCACGGCCGCGGCCACCAGAATCTGCCCCACATTGTGCCCTACACCGCCGATAATGCTGACTCCCACCTGACCGAACCAGTCCCTCTTCCTGCAGAAAATCATCAAAGCGAGACTGAGCGCCCCTCCTGCGAGGCTGTACATCATCATGGCCATATTGCCGTATGCAAAACCGGTCAGAAGGATAATCCGGCAGAGCGCGATGTCAACAGTTCCCCATGTTCCTATAATGTAGAGGGATACGATACTTACAAGATTGGCAAGTCCCAGCTTAACACCGGGAATGCCGAGACTGATCGGAATCAGGGTTTCCACATAGCCGAGCAGCATGGCGAGTGAGAGCAGGATTCCATAGAGCGCCACTTTTACTGCTTTGCGGTCTCCTCTGCGTGTTTCTTTTCTATATTTCATAGAGGTTGTCCTCTTTCTGTTTCATCCTACTAAAATAGGCTGCCGGGTCGACGGGTTTCCGGAAGAAGCGCTTGTTTTGTTATTATTTTATCGGAATATGGGGGGTTTGTAAAGAGGGAGGGATTTATTTGGGGATAGGCTCATCCCCTTGACTTTGATTTCCCACTTTGCTAAGATTGGTATGTTTCAAATCACAAATACTTTCACAGAGGAATCCCTATACAATGGAAAAAAAACAATTTCAAATTTTTCTGTCCGCACTTGGTGTGCTTTTTCTGGTCTTTGCCGCAGTTTTGACGCTCCGCCCCAGGCAGACGGAACCGATTACCCGTTCGGACTTTCTACTCAATACATTTGTCACGGTTACCCTGTATGACAGCGATGATGAGGAGATATTGGAACAGTGCATGGCGCTGTGCCGCGAATATGAAAACCGGCTCAGTAAAACCATAACGACCAGTGAGGTCTACCGGCTGAATCACCGGAGCCCCGGTGAAGATTCGTTTACTCTCACGAAAGATACGGCTGCCCTGATCCGCGAAGGACTCCAGTACAGCCGGATTTCGGACGGCGCTTTTGATATCACGATCGAACCGCTGAGTTCGCTGTGGAATTTCACGGATGGGAAAAAAACAATTCCTCCGGCAGATGAGATTCAGGCGGCAGCGGTACGGGTCGACTGGAAAAACGTAAGCCTGGATGGCGATGTGCTCACATTTCACTCACCGGACACTGCGGTTGATCTCGGCTCTATTGCAAAGGGGTTTATTGCAGACCGGCTGAAGGAGTATCTGATAAGCAGGAATGTTAAAAGTGCGATTATTAATCTGGGAGGCAATGTGCTCTGCGTCGGCGAAAGGCCGGACGGCGAGCCGTTTAAAATCGGGCTGCAAAAACCGTTTGAGGGACGCAATGAAATTATCGCAAACCTGAGTATTAACGATCTCTCCGTCGTCTCTTCCGGAGTCTATGAACGCAATTTTGTTGTAGACGGGAAAAATTATCACCACCTTTTAAATCCCTCCACCGGCTATCCCTATGACAACGGCCTGATTGCCGTCACAATCGTCTCGCCGCGCTCAGTGGACGGTGACGCTTTGAGCACCACCTGTTTTTCACTGGGGCTTGAAAAGGGGCTTGAGCTTGTCAATTCCATGGATGGCATTTACGCTTATTTTATAACCACCGATTATGAAGTCCACTATTCGGACGGGGCAGAGCTGCTTGTCCTTCCTCTCCCCGATGCCGGTTAACCAATAAGGAGTCTTATTATGAAAGATGAAAGCAGAAAAATGAAAAATGAAATTTTTCTCGTCTGCGGCCTTCTCGCCGCGGCCATGATTTTCTTCGCAGGATACCGTTTTCTGAACAGAGGGGATGCGTCGGTTGCTGTAGTCAGCGTAAACGGGAAAACAGTCCGGGAATTTCCGCTTAACCAGGATGCAGATTTCATGATCGAGGGCGTTGACGGCGGGACGAACCATATGATTATTAAAAACGGCGCCGTTTCCATCTTCGAAGCCTCCTGCCCGGATAAAATCTGTGTGCAGGAAGGGGAAAAAAGACAGAAAGGGGAGGCGATCACCTGCCTTCCGAATAAGGTGATTGTGACAATAAGATGAGAA
Source organism: uncultured Clostridium sp. (assembly GCA_958349075.1). Taxonomy (GTDB): domain Bacteria; phylum Bacillota; class Clostridia; order Lachnospirales; family Lachnospiraceae; genus Otoolea. Next base: position 79 of record CATWBR010000294.1, on the reverse strand, counting down.
TTTAATTGAGCAGATGAGGACGCTGCCGGCAGGCCAGGGGCCGGGGTGGTGAGGGGTGTGTATGAGTCTTCAGTCCCGG
>CATWBR010000293.1 GCA_958349075.1 uncultured Clostridium sp. | reverse complement strand
TATTTACAGCGGACAACGAAGGAGGACATTCTATGAATGGTTGGAATGACGGCATCACCCATGCGATTGCATATATGGAAGAAAATCTGACCGAAGACATCAGTATCAATCAAATTGCGGATAAGGCACATGTGTCGAGTTTCTATTTTCAAAAAATCTTTCATGTATTATGCGGCTTTACAGTCGGCGAATATATGAGGAACCGGCGCCTGACCCTTGCCGCGCAGGAGCTCTGCTCTACTGATATTAAGGTGATTGATGCAGCATTGAAATATGGCTATGATTCGCCGGACAGCTTTGCCAGGGCCTTTACGAAATTTCACGGAATCAGTCCTTCCGCAGCAAGAGAAAAGGGGAGTAGCCTGAATTCTTTTGCACCGCTGAAAATAAAACTCACATTGGAGGGCGGTACTATGTTAGAGTACAGGATTGCCGAAAAGGCACAGTTTACAGTAATGGGAAGAACACGCAGATTCAATATGGAGACTTCCTATGGGGAGATTCCCAGGTTTTGGACGGAGCATATGGAGAACGGCGGAAATAAAATTGTCTGTGGGATGTACGGAATCTGTCTCGGCGATGAGGGAAGGGACTTTGACTACATGATTGCCGATAATTACCTTCCATGGAATGAGGTTCCGGAGGGCTATACGACAAAAGTAATTCCTGCGGGCACATGGGCTGTCTTTCCCTGTCACGGCGCATTGCCGCATGCGATTCAGGATGTGAATACAAGGATATGGAGCGAATGGCTGCCGTCCTGCAAGGCGTATAAGCTTGCGGGTAATTACAATATTGAAATGTATACACCGCCATGCGAAAATCCGGATGACAACTACAATGAGATATGGATACCGGTAGAGAAGGTATAATTTCCGTTATTATTTACAGGCAGTATCCCGCGAGGTGTTTTCGGTCTTCTATAGATATGGAGGTGATATATACGACGGAAAAAAACAGCGTTTTCTCTTGTATTGCTTCTCAGCCTTTTAGCTATTGCCGCATGCATTTACTATCACAGGCATGCCCCCGACAGAATGGCAGAGAATATCTTAATCAGTATTACCACCGATTCGGACATTGAATCGCTCTTCACCGACACCCCGGATTTGGAACCGGAATTGTTTCTTGAGCACTGCACACAGAGATACCGTCCCGATTTAACGGAGGAAGCCTTTCATATGGCCGTTCAGGACGGAACCTTCCTTACTTTTTTCAGGTCAAACCTGAAGGGAGGAAACCTGAAAAGCAGCGATATCAAGGTGGAGCGGCTGCAGGCATTGCCTGATGATATCAGTTTCTTCGGCGTTGTCAATGCCGTTTATTCCTCGGACGACGGAAGTTCCTATACCCAGACATGGAATGCTAAAATCCGTGTCGGGCGGGTTGAGGGGAGCTGGAAAATACAATACCTTTCTCTGAGATTTGTCAGGTAGCCTCTCCTCTTCCGCCTACCCAGGCTTTTCTATGTATTAAGAAAGAATCCCGCGCGCGGGATTCTTTCTTAATTTGCAAAACTTTATGATATCTCTGTCCGTCTTACTCCGTCATCATTTATTAACGGACCGGTCCCTTGTGTTAAAGTCTGACCTTGCTCCCTTTTCCGTCTCTCTTTCCTATCTTCAGCCGGTTTAAATGTACCTGTTTTTCTTTGTACATCACGGTCGGCTCGCCGTCCGCGCCCAGGAGATAGACTTCTTCCAGTTCTTCTCCGCGTCCCAGCTTGATGCCGCGCACGCCCTTTGAGTTCTTCTTTAAGGTTGAAATTTCTTCCAGGTCAAAGCGCAGGAATACACCGTTTGTGGTCTGCAGGACTGCTTCCGTTCTGCCGTCGGTAAGCTGGACGCTTATAACCGTATCGCCCTCCTGCAGCTTTGTGGCAGCCACCATTCTGTTGTTTGTCTCGAATTCTTCGCCCGGAACCAGTTTTACCATCGCTCCTTTTGTTGCAAAGAGCAGCCGTTTGCCGGTCAGGGCCGATGCGTTGATAATAAAAATCGGGCGTTCCCTGGTCCCGTCGAATTTACACAGGTTATCGATTGGAGTTCCCTTGTCTCTCATCTTTCCGTACGGAATGTCGGACGCCTTTACCTGATGCAGAAGGCCTGTATCGGTAAAGAGGCAGATCTTATCGGTATTCAGGCATGGGATGACATACGGATTCTCCCCGTCGATCGTCTCCTGATTTCTGTCGTAGGTGGCTTTGTCTATCAGCTTGCTGTAGCCGAACCGATCCATGATAAAGACTACTTCCCGGATTTCTACGGCCGTCTCATCATAGACCGCCTCCTTGCCGTCCTCAATCAGGGTTCTCCTCGGCGTTGCAAACTCTGCCCTGATCTCTTCCAAATCTTTCTTAATCACGTCATCCATTGTAATCTTGCTGGAAAGGATTTTTTCATATTCCCTGATCTTTTTAAGTGTCTCCTTGTATTCCTTCTCAAGAGCCATGATCTCAAGGCCGATCAGCTTATACAGTCTCATCTCCAGGATTGCGGATGCCTGCTTCTCGGTAAAATGAAGCTGTTTTGCGTCCTCCTCAAATCCCGGCACGCGGAATTTAATGTTGGAGATGTCGCCGTTCATCAGGCATGCCTTGGCGTCCTTCAGATTCTTTGAGCCTCTGAGGATTGCGATAATCAGGTCAATCACGTCGCAGGCCTTAATCAGGCCTTCCTTAATCTCCTTCTTTTCCAGTTCTTTTTCCAGGAGTACATTATATTTTCTCGTGTTATTCTGATACTGGAAATCCAGGTAGTTTTTGAGGATTCCCTTTAAACTCAGCGTTTCCGGGCGGCCTCCGGCTATGGCCAGCATATTGACCCCGAAGGTGTCCTCGAGCTTTGTTTTCTTATAAAGGATATTCTTGATTTTTTCTATGTCTGCATCTTTTTTAAGCTCTAAGACAATGCGGATACCCTCTTTATTGGACTGGTTGGAAATGTCGACCACGTCGGTGAGCTTCTTGGACTCCACCAGATCGGCGATATCTACCAGGCATTTGTTGATTCCGGCGCCGATCATCGTGTACGGTATCTCGGTAATGATCAGTTTGTCCTTGTCCACTCTCCTCTTGCCGAGTTCCACATCCAGCTTGGCCCGGAGCTTGATCCGTCCGCTTCCCGTCTCATAGATATCCAGAAGTTCGCTCTTGTTGGCAATAATTCCTCCCGTCGGAAAATCAGGACCGTGAAGAATATTTAAAAGCTCTCCGGTTGTGCTCTCCGGATTGTCGATATAAGACATGACCGTATCGACCACTTCCCCGAGATTATGGGGCGGAATGCTGGTGCTCATACCTACGGCAATTCCCTCTGCGCCGTTGATCAGGAGGTTTGGAACGCGTACCGGAAGAACTTCCGGTTCCTTCTCCGTCTCATCATAGTTCGGTACAAAGGCCACCGTCTTGTCCAGATCCTTTAAATAAACTTCCTCTGCAAATTTCTCCAGTCTCGCTTCCGTATAACGCATGGCGGCGGCTCCGTCACCCTCGATGGAACCAAAGTTGCCGTGGCCGTTAACAAGCGGCATTCCCTTTTTAAAAACCTGGGACATGACAACCAGTGTCTCATAGATGGAGCTGTCCCCGTGGGGATGGTATTTACCCATCGTATCGCCGACAATACGGGCCGATTTCCTGTGAGGCTTGTCATGCCCAAGACGCAGTTCGCTCATATCGTAAAGCACGCGGCGCTGTACCGGCTTCAGACCGTCCCTGGCATCCGGGATGGCCCTGGCCGTAATGACACTCATGGAGTAGTTCATATAACTGCGCTGCATCTCTTCCGAGTATTCCGTTGTGATTATCTTCTCAGCCATTCTTTATTCTATCTCCTGCAATTTTCTGTTTTACCTGGTTTTATCCCGGCCGTGACCAGCCTGATACGCTGCGCTCCCGGCCGGCTCTTCCCGTTTATGCGTCAATTTCCGCCTCATCGGCATGCTCATAGATAAACTGCCTCCTTGGCGGAACCTCGCTTCCCATCAGCATCTCCGTTATCTCGGACGCCATCCTGGCATCCTCTATCTCAACGCGCTTTAAGATTCTGGTCTCCGGATTTAACGTCGTCTCCCAGAGCTGCTCCGCGTCCATCTCACCGAGACCTTTGTAACGCTGCAAGGTAAAATCGCTCCCATGCTTTTTCCGGTAGCGCTCCAGCGCCTTCTCATCGTAGAGGTATTCCTCCTCCCCCTTCTTCGGGATCACCTTGAACAGGGGCGGCATGGCGATATAGACATGGCCGTCATTGATGAGATCCGGCATGAAACGGTATAGGAAAGTAAGAAGCAGCGTATCAATATGGCTGCCGTCCACATCGGCATCCGTCATCAGGATAATCTTGTTGTAACGAAGCTTGCTGATATCGAAGTCATTGCCGTAGCCCTCGGAAAATCCGCAGCCGAAGGTGTTGATCATCGTCTTGATCTCGGCATTGGCCAGAACCTTGTCCATTGTGGCTTTCTCCACATTCAGGATCTTTCCGCGGATGGGCAGGATTGCCTGGTACTGGCGGTTTCTTCCCATCTTGGCCGAACCGCCGGCCGAATCTCCCTCGACGATGAAGATTTCACATTTCTCGGAATCGCGGCTCTCGCAGTTTGCCAGTTTGCCATTGCTGTCAAAGGAGAATTTGGACTTTGTCAGCATATTGGTCTTGGCCTTTTCCTCCGCCTTCCTGATTTTAGCAGACTTTTCCGCACAGGCGATGATCGCCTTAAGCACTTCCAGATTACGGTCAAAATATAACTGCAGCTCTTCGCCCGTCACGTTGAACACGGCTTTCGTGCAGTCGGCGCTGGCCAGCTTTGTCTTGGTTTGTCCCTCAAAAATCGGATCCGGATGCTTGACCGCAATGACGGCCGTCATGCCGTTCCTCGTATCTGCGCCTGTAAAATTGGAATCCTTGTCCTTCAGGATCCCCAGTTCCCTGGCATAGCTGTTGATCATCGTGGTAAAGCGTGTTTTGAATCCCACCAGATGGGTTCCGCCCTCCTGGGTGAAAATGTTGTTGCAGAATCCGAGCACATTTTCCTCAAATGTATCTACAAACTGGAATGCCACCTCCACCTCGATGTTCTCCGACGTCCCTTTAAAATAAAACGGTTCGTGAACCGGTGACTTTGTGCTGTTTAACTCTTTTACGTAAGCAAGAATACCTTCCGGTTCACTATAGGTGATTTTCTCCGCTTCCCCCGCTCTTTTATTCTCATAGTGAATGGACAGCCTGGGGTTCAGGTATGCGGTCTCATGAAGACGGCTTTTCAGCCAGTCCGCCTTGAAACGCGTCTTTTCAAAGATTTCACCGTCGGGCTTAAAGTTAATCCTGGTTCCCGTCTCCCGCGTCTTGCCGATAACGGGAAGCAGGCCGTCCTCCAGTTTTATAACCGGGATACCTCTCTCATAAGCGTCGTGATGGATGCAGCCGCTCTTATACACCTTCACATCCATATGCTCGGAAAGGGCGTTCACCACGGAAGAACCGACTCCGTGAAGACCGCCGCTGGTTTTATACGCATTATTATCGAATTTTCCGCCCGCATGGAGGGTCGAAAGTACGATTCTTTCTGCTGAAACTCCCTTTTTGTGCATCTCCACCGGGATTCCCCTGCCGTTGTCGCGCACGGTACAGGAGCCGTCCGCCTCCAGGGTAACCCAGATATCGTTACACTCCCCGGCCAAATGCTCGTCCACCGAATTATCCACGATCTCGTATATTAAATGATTCAGGCCCTTTGTTCCGACACCTCCAATATACATACCGGGGCGTTTGCGGACCGCCTCCAGGCCTTCCAGGACGGTAATACTGTCCGCATCATACTGTGTTTTTGCCATGATATTCCTCCAGATCTGGTATTAATCTGTCTTATTATT
>CATWBR010000292.1 GCA_958349075.1 uncultured Clostridium sp. | reverse complement strand
TCATTCAACCAACCTCCCCACACCGGACATTGGCCGTTCCGGCCGCGTCCTCCTTTCTCAATTAAATCCTCAATACAAGACAGGAGTAGAAGTATTATGAATAAACAGGTTATAATTATCGGAGCCGGGGCATCCGGCATGACGGCGGCCATATTTGCCGCCAGACAGGGCGCGGATGTAACCCTTTTAGAACACACGGACCGCGTGGGTAAAAAGATCCTTTCCACAGGGAATGGGAAATGTAACCTGTCAAACCGCGTAATGGATGAGAGCTGCTTCAGATGCGGGAAAGCCGATTTCCCGATGAATGTAATCAGACGGTTTACCGTGGAGGAAACTCTTTATTTCTTCCGGGATCTCGGCATTGTCCCAAAAGATAAAAACGGATACCTGTACCCGAATTCAGGACAGGCCGCCTCGGTTCTCGATGCCCTCCGGTCGGAACTCACCCACCGCAGCGTGCGGATCGTTACGGAGTGTCAAATCGAGAAGGTCTTCTACAGGGAACAGGGAGGAAAGAGGTTTGAAGTTACCACATCAAAGGGTAAATTCTCCTCCGACTCACTGATTCTTGCCGCCGGTTCGAAAGCGGCACCCGGCACCGGCTCCGACGGAAGCGGCTATAAACTCGCGGAACAGTTGGGCCACCGTGTAATTAAGCCTCTTCCCGCCCTCGTACAACTGCGCTGCCGGGAGAAATTTTACAAACAAATCTCCGGAGTCCGGACGGAGAGTTCCGTCACTCTTTTCTGTAATGGAGAGGAGATGGCAAGGGATCAGGGTGAGCTTCAATTGACTGATTATGGAATTTCGGGCATTCCGGTGTTCCAGGTCAGCCGTTTTGCGTCGAGAGCGCTCGACCAGGGCAAAAAAGTCACGGCAGTCCTGGATTTTTATCCGGACGAGACGTACGAGAAGACCCGTAAAATGATAAGGGAACGAAGCTTAAGCTGCGCCCACAAGACGATGGAGGAATTTTTCACAGGCTGGTTTCATAAAAAGCTTTCTGCGCTCTTTATCAAGCTTGCAGGAATCGAGCCGCAGAGGCCGGTGAAACTTCTGACCGAGGCGGAGATAGGACGGCTGACCGGCATTGTCAAGGAGTTCGGTACGGAAATTACGGCTGCCAATCCCTTTGAGAACGCGCAAATCTGCTGCGGCGGAGTGGATGTCTGCGGGATCGATCCCGAAACAATGGAATCTAATATAAAGAAAGGCCTGTATCTGATAGGAGAACTATTGGATGTGGATGGTATCTGTGGAGGATACAATCTGCAATGGGCGTGGAGTACCGGCGCAATCGCAGGGACTCACGCAGGACTGTAAACATGATTCGGATTAACCAGTTGAAACTGCCTGTGAACCACACAGAGGCGGATTTAAAGAAAAAAGCAGCCAGGATGATGCGGATCCCGGAAGAGAAAATTATTTCCCTCACCCCGGTCAGGCAGTCCCTGGACGCCAGAAAGAAAAATGAACTGCTGTACATATATTCACTGAATGCGGCTGTCTCCGGTAAGGAGGGCGCCGTCGTTAAAAATGCGAAAAACGCAAATGTGCTTATTGATAAGGAAAAAACATACCTGTTTCCGGAACCCGGGGAAGAGCCTCTTAAAGAGCGGCCCATCATTATCGGATTTGGCCCGGCCGGTATGTTCTGCGGCCTGATGCTTGCCAGAGCCGGATTTGCGCCTCTGATCCTGGAGCGCGGAGAGGATGTCGATTCCCGGGCGGATAAAGTGAACCAATTCTGGGCGGGTGGAGCATTAAATCCCGAGTCCAACGTCCAGTTCGGAGAGGGCGGCGCCGGGACATTTTCGGACGGTAAGCTGAATACTCTGGTAAAAGACCCCTCGGGCAGAAATAAAAAAGTGCTGGAAATTCTCGCCGAATCAGGCGCGGATCCTTCTATCACTTACGTAAATAAACCTCACGTCGGAACGGATGTACTTAGCCTTGTCGTGAAAAATATAAGGCAGGAAATCATCCGCCTGGGTGGAGAGATACGTTTTAACTGTAAAATGACCGATTTTACCGATGAAAACGGCCGGCTTACCTCCATTACCGCATCGCAGAGACAGGGGGATGGAACTCTTAAGGAAGTGACAATCCCGGCACGGGCCGTTGTCCTTGCCATCGGGCACAGTGCCCGCGACACCTTCGCCATGCTGGCGGAAAAGGAACTGGATCTGCAGGCGAAAGCATTTGCAGTGGGACTCAGGATTCAGCATCCCCAGAGCCAGATTAACCGTTCACAGTATGGAATGGAGAATCCTGGTTCCCTGGGAGCCGCCAGCTACAAGCTGACGAAGCAGACCTCATCGGGCCGGGGCGTTTATTCCTTCTGTATGTGCCCGGGCGGTTTCGTTGTCAATGCGTCGTCGGAAGACGGCAGACTCGCCGTCAACGGCATGAGCAACCACGACCGGGCCGGTGTCAATGCAAACAGCGCCCTGATCGTTACGGTGACACCGGAGGATTTTCCGGACGACGGACCTTTGGGAGGCGTGGCATTCCAGCGAAAACTGGAGGAAGCGGCATACCGCGCGGGAGGCGGTAAAATCCCGATCCAGCTTTATAAAGACTTTAAGAGGGGAGCCGTGTCGGATGCGTTTGGGAAGGTGGAGCCTGCCTTTAAGGGCGGTTATTCCTTTGCAAACCTCCGCGGCGTGTTGAGTGAGCCGCTGTCGGAGGCTCTGGTGGAAGGGATAGACAGTTTCGGCCGCACCATATCTGGTTTTGACCGGGATGATGCGATTCTGGCCGGCATCGAAAGCCGCACCTCATCACCGGTCCGGATTCCCAGGGACGAGGGACTGGAAAGCCGTATCAGGGGACTCTATCCATGCGGGGAAGGAGCGGGATATGCCGGAGGCATTACCTCGGCCGCAATGGACGGTCTCAGGGCCGCAGAAACAATTGTTTCCAGATTTTCACCTGTTTTTTATTGACGTGTTTTTATAAATGAGGTAAACTTGCAGAAAATGGTGCACAATTCTGAGGGAAAAGAGGACTTTATATGACAGAGGAAAGAGCTGCCTTAAGACAGAAAAAAAGAATTGTTATAAAAATAGGTTCATCCTCCCTGACCCATCCTGAGACAGGGGATTTGAACCTGAGAAAGATTGAACAGTTGGTGCGGGTGCTCAGTGATCTGCGCGGAGAAGGCCGGGAAGTGATACTTGTATCCTCCGGAGCCATCGCCGCCGGCCGTCAGGCTCTTGGTTTCAATGAACGGCCGCGCCTTCTTGAGGAGAAGCAGGCATTCGCCGCGGTGGGCCAGGCCAGGCTGATGATGGTTTACCAGAAGCTGTTTGCGGAGTACAACCAGACCGCCGCACAGATTTTGATGACGAAAAATACGGTGACGAATGAGCAGTCGCGCTTTAACGCCCACAATACGTTCAACGAACTTTTAAAACTGGGAGCGATTCCCATTGTCAATGAAAACGATACGGTCGCGACCGATGAGATCCAGTTCGGTGACAACGACAGGCTTTCAGCCATCGTGGCCGCCCTGGTGGAGGCCGATATCCTGATTCTCATGTCGGACATCGACGGCCTGTACACCGACGATCCCAATAAAAACCCGGATGCCGAGTTCATTCCATTTGTCAAAGAACTGACTCCGGAACTGAAAGCGATGGGCAAGGGTTCTGCCAGCAGTGTGGGTACGGGCGGAATGTCGGCCAAACTGGCCGCCGCGCAGATTGCCACGGGAAGCGGTTCGGATATGCTGATTGCCAATGCAAACGATCTGAACGCAATCTATGAGATTCTGGAGGGAAAAGAATGCGGCACCCTCTTTGCGGCCCACGAGAACAAAGACTTTGATTTGAATACATATCTGAGCAGCGAAAGCTGAGCAGGGAAAAGATCCGCCGGGATTTACATGGCGAAACGCATGATTCCCAGTGAGATACCAAAATCTGAATTATGATACAGGAGCGAACAATATGGACCAGAAAAAAATCGACCGCATCAACACACTCTACCACAAAAGCCAGGCAACCGGCCTGACGGAAGAGGAGAAAAATGAACAGGCGGCTTTGCGCAAAGAATATATCGAAACAATTCGGAAAAACATGCGCGGAACCTTAAACAGTATATCAATCAAGGAGGAAGACGGTACAATTACCGATCTGGGAAAAAAATATGGGAATATCAGTGACATCCAAAGCTGACCTTCGGAAAAAGGTACTGGAACTTAGAAAACACCTGACCACGGAAGAGATGGCAGAGTGGGACAATGCAATCTGTGAGAAAATAAAGGAACTTGAACTGGAAAAGCAGTTCGGCACCGTATACTGCTATGTCAGCGTACGCGGTGAGACGGGGACCGAATCCCTGATCCGTTCCTACCTGGAGCAGGGGATCAAAGTGGCTGTTCCGAGAGTAAAGGGCAAGGAGATGGATTTTTACTATATCGACCGTTATGAAGATCTTGAGCCCGGGTGTTTTGGGATCCCTGAACCCAAAAAGAGCTGTGAACTGGCCGCCGAACAGGATGTGCCCGTCATCGTGCCGGGTGTCGCGTTCTCCGGGCGCTTTGAAAGAACCGGTTACGGCGCAGGCTACTACGACCGCTTTTTTGAAAAGGAACCACAGCATGAGAAGATTGCCGTCTGCTATGACTTCCAGATGACGGAGGCGATTGCCGTGGATCAGTATGATATCCTGATGGATCGGATTATCACGCCCCAAAAGAGCCTGAACAGAAAGGATGATTAATATGCTCGAAATGATCGGCAAACGCGCAAAGGATGCCTCCAGAAAGCTGGCCCTCCTCGGTTCCGTCAAAAAGAACGAGGGACTTAAATCGGCTGCGGAGGCTCTTCTGAAAGGCGAGGAGGAGATCCTTTCAGCCAACCGGGAGGACATAGAAAGGGCCCGGCAAGCCGGGATGAACCCGGGAATGATAGATCGTCTGACGCTCACCCATGAACGGATCGAGGCCGTCATAGAGGGCGTGAACCAGGTAATCAGCCTGGACGATCCCGTGGGAGAAGTCCTGGGAATGAAGGAACGTCCCAATGGCCTTCTGATAGGACAGAAGCGGGTACCGATGGGAGTAATCGGCATGATTTACGAGGCCAGGCCCAATGTTACCGTGGATGCTTTCGCCCTGTGTTTCAAATCCGGGAACGCCGTGATCCTGAAGGGCGGCAGCGATGCGCTGGAATCGAACAAGGCGATTGTGAAATGGCTGAGGGAGGGACTTAAGGGCTGCGGGCTTCCAGAGGACTGCGTGCAGCTAATTACCGATACGGACCGTGAGGTCACAAAGCAGTTTATGCGTATGAACGGCTACATTGACGTACTGATTCCACGCGGCGGGGCCGGGTTAATCCGCACCGTTGTTGAGAACAGCACCGTGCCGGTTATTGAAACGGGAACAGGGAACTGCCATATCTATGTGGATGAAACCGCTGATTTTGATATGGCGCTCGACATTATATTCAATGCCAAGACCCAGAGAATCAGCGTCTGCAATTCCTGTGAATCGCTGCTGGTGCACCGGAGGATTGCAGGTGAGTTTCTGCCGCTGCTGAAGAAACGTCTCGATGAAAAACAGGTGGAGATCCGCGCAGATCGCGAGTCGCTCTCAATTGTGCCTGAATTTAAAGCCGCGTCGGAGGAAGACTGGGGAACGGAATATCTCGATTACATACTTTCCGTAAAACAGGTCGGTTCGGTGGAAGAGGCTATAGAACACATTAACCGATATAACACGGGGCATTCCGAGGCCATCATCACAAAAGACTACGACAGTTCCAGAAAATTCCTGGAAGGCGTCGATGCCGCCGCGGTCTATGTCAACGCATCTACACGGTTTACCGACGGCTTTGAGTTCGGCTTTGGAGCGGAAATCGGGATCAGTACAC
>CATWBR010000291.1 GCA_958349075.1 uncultured Clostridium sp. | reverse complement strand
GGCCCGGTCCCTGGCCTGCGGCCTGCTGGTTTCCTTATTCTCAAGTGGGGAGGACTCTTGTCGCTGTCACTACGTGTTTCCTGGGAAAAGGATCCGCTCTTCTATTTGGAAAAGTGTAAAGGATGGGAAGAGGCATAGAATCCATGGTAGAAAGTCATTTTTATGATATGGTAAAATAATCATGAAACAAACAGAGAACAATAGAAAACATATGATCAGAAAATGAATAAGAAGCAAATCGGGTATAAAAAAGGGAACCAACTGGACATTAAAAGTCAGCGCACTGCTATTCCCATGTTCCAGATACGAGTAGTGGCCGCTACAAGTGTCCTCCCCTTCGAGCATGAGGAAACCCAGCGGGCCGCAGGCCAGGGGCCGGGCGACAACCTTCGCGGAGTCTTCAGTCCCGCCGATCTACTGCCCGGGGAAGAAGGCAGAATCAATTGCGCAGGGGACATTGGAGTCCGCCGGTGCTTGGCGAGGTCTTTTACGAGCTTAGCATCCGCTGTGCACTCCACCGAGTGCAAACGATCCCCGGAGTAATTGATTCTGGCCGGATTCCCCCCTCACGACAACCTGAAACCGGGACTGAAGACTCATACACACCCCTCACCATCCCGGCCCCTGGCCTGCCGGCAGCGTCCTCACCTGCTCACCCCTCTTCCGCGATAGGAAGTCGAACGGTAAAAGTACTCCCCTTCCCGATTTCCGATTCCACCCGGACCGTGCCGTGATAAAAATTCACGACATGCTTGACAATGGCAAGTCCCAGACCGGTACCACCCTGTTTCCTGCTGCGTCCTTTGTCTACCCGGTAGAACCTCTCAAATATGCGGTTTAAACTTTCACTGGGGATTCCCACGCCGTTGTCCCTTACGATCAGCACCATGTCTGTATGCTCCCGGCGCACTTCAACCCAGACTTCGCCGTCCGGATTATTGTATTTCACTGCGTTGCCAATCAGGTTCATGCAGAGTTCCGTCATCTGCCTCAGATCCGCCCTGATCGTGAATGAACTTAGCCGCTTATGGATGAAAATATTCCGTGCCGCAGCCTGGGTGGCCAGCGAGGCAATCGCTTCCTCCAGAAGCTCCGCAGCCTGTATCTTTATAATATCTGTTTTGGCTCCCCGCGATTCCAGCCTTGAGATCATCAGGATGTCATCCACGAGGCTTGCCATTCTCATGGCCTCTTTCTTGATGCGGTTCATGAAATCCTGGGTGGTCTCCTCGTTCAAGGACATACCGCTCTCCAAAAGCTCCACATATCCCCGGATCGACGTAATGGGCGTCTTCAGTTCATGGGAGGCATTGCTGAAAAATTCCTGGCGTATCTGTTTTTCCTGCTCCAGCCGTTCCAGGTATTCCTTGACATTCTGCGACATCTTTGTCGTCGTGTCCGCAATTACATTAATTTCCTGATACGGGCATCTTTCAAAATGGAAGTCCGCATAGTCGCCGTCCACCTTAAGCATCTCTTTTGAAATATCCTTGAGGGGCCTTGTAATGGACTGGGAAAACCGCTCCGCCTCCATGGACGAAACGATAAATGCAATGGCAAAGCTCAGCAGTACGGCGGGCAGCAGCATCAGCAGGTATTCCTGCATTCCGGAATAGGGCGCGGCCAGGCGCAGTATGTATTCTCCGTCCGCCGACATCCTGGCCACATAGAGCATCTGGGCTCCAAGCGTTTCCGATTTTCTGATGGAATGGCCGCTTCCGTACCGGAGCGCCTCCTTTACCTCCTCGCGTTCCATGTGGTTTTCCATGGCCGCTGCATTGCCAATCTCGGTGTCCACCTCAACGCTGCCGTCCCGTTTTACAACGGTGAAACGGCTTTGGTTGGCATCGGCCACCGATTTAAGTCTTTCCGTCTGCTTTGTCAGATCGTCGGAGTAGTCGAAGAGATTATCCACCGTCTCCAGGGCGAACATCATATTAGAGCGCGTCTTTTTCAGGAGCACACTGCTGGTTACCACATAAAAAATAAATGTGTTCAGGGCAAGAGCCACAAATAATAATTGGATGAACTTTATAAATATGGCTTTACGCATAATCCCTTTTCCTTCCTGTCCTGATTTATTCTTTCTCTTTCAGGAAACGGTATCCCACGCCTCTCACAGTCTTAATCTGCTGACCGGCATCCTTTAATTTCTGTCTCAGTGTTTTAATATGCATATCGAGCGTTCTCGTCTCACCGTCATAATCGTAGCCCCAGATATTGTCGAGAAGTTCATCCCGGGTCACAACGCGGTTCATATGCTCCATCAGGTAGCTGAGCAGTTCGAATTCCTTTAATGTAAGTTCGGCCTTCTCCCCGCAGGCGACTACTTCCCTGGTCTCCTTATCGATCTTTACATCACCGGCCGCCATACAGACGCTCTCTTCCCGGAGCGCTCCGGTACGCTTGAGCAGGTTCCTGACTCGGGCGGACAGTTCCAGGATTCCGAATGGTTTTGTCATGTAATCATCGGCTCCATTATCAAGCCCCGTTACAATGTCTGTTTCCCGGTCTTTTGCGGTCAGCATAAGAATCTGTGTGCCTTTAAGCGGCTCCATCTCCCTCACCCTTTTAATTGCCTCCATCCCGTCCATTCCCGGCAGCATCCAGTCGAAAACAAACATGGACGGCAGTTCACGGTATGCCTCTTTTCCTCGCTTTATAATGCCGCTCAGACGGTCCAGGGCTTCCTCCGCCGTCTCAAATCCCTCCGAGCGGTATCCGAAATTTTTTAATGCCACACAAATCAGGTTCCTGATATTTTCATCGTCTTCCACTACATAGATTAAATGCATCATTGTATCTCTTCCTTTACATATCCTGCTACGTTCATCGCATGATCGGCAATCCGCTCATAGTTGGCAATGGCATCGAGGAAAATGACTCCGCTCTCCACCGTACATTCGCTGTTAGACAGACGGTCCATATGGTTTTCGCGCAGTTCCTCCTCCAGATTATCCACCTTTTCCTCCCACCTGGCAGTCTGCCGGATCTTCATCATCTCTTTCTCCTCCTTCGCCTCAATGGAGAATTCCACGGCCTTGATGGCCGCATCCGAGATTTCCCTTAACTCACTCAGCCCGGTCTCCGTAAATACGCAGTTGGTGTCCATTCTTTTTCTGGCCAGCTCGGCCAGGTTTTCCGAATGATCCCCGATCCGTTCCAGGTTTCCGATTGTGTAGTACATATTTTTAACCAGCAGATGCTGATCGTCATTCAGTGAAAGATTGTTAATCTTCAGCAGATATTCCGTCAGGATTTTCTCCATACGGTCAATCGTCTCCTCATTTTCAAAAACTTCCTTGCAGAATGCCTCGTTCTTTTCCAGCAGGGCTGCCGTCGCTATTTTTACATTAGCCAGCGCGATTCTGGCCATGTTGATAATTTCGTGGCCGGCATTTTCAATCGCAAAGGACGGTGATTCCAGGATTCTCTCGTCCAGATGGCGGAGCATATCCGTCTCTACAGTGGAAGCTGCCTTTTCCGCTCCCTTATCCCTCACCAGAATATCGGAAGCCTTAACAAGCAGGCCGGCAAATGGAAAGAGGATAATAGTATTGGAAACATTGAAAATCGTATGGAATACGGAGATACCGACACTGTCCGCCGGAGCCGCCGCAAATACCGGGTTGGCTATAAATATAAAGAACAGGAGGAAACCGAAAATAATGGTTCCGAATATATTAAACAGCAGATGAATCACAGCCGCTCTCTTTGCCGTACGGCTGGTGCCGATACAGGATAAAAGTGCGGTCACACACGTTCCGATATTCTGGCCGAGCGTGATAAAAATGGCCGACTGCCAATTGACCATGCCGTTGATGGCAAGCGTCTGCAGAATTCCCACCGACGCCGAGCTGCTCTGGATAATGGCGGTGACGGCAAGACCGGTCAGAATACCCAGAATCGGATTTTTACCCAATACCCTGAACGCCTCCGCAAATATCGGAGCGTCCCTGTACGGTTTGATTGCTCCGGACATAAAGGAAAGTCCGATAAAAAGGAGGGCAAAACCGATCAGGATTTCCGCTCCCTCTTTTTTCTTATGGCTTTTGGCAAAGAGGGTGATGAATGCACCCACTCCAAAAAGAACCGGAGCAAAAAATTCCGGTTTCAGCACCTCTCCCCACTCGCTCATCGAAACAATCCAGCTCGTTACCGTCGTACCGATGTTGGCTCCCATAATGATTCCGGTCGCCTGGATCAGATTGATAATTCCGGCATTGACGAAACCGACTACCATAACGGTGGTTGCGGAACTGCTCTGAATAATCGCGGTTACCCCGGCGCCCACCAGGACGCCGAGAAGCCGGTTCGTTGTAAGAATTCCCAGCAGCTTCTGCAGCCTGTTTCCGGCAAATTTCTGAAGTCCGTCTGCCATGGCTCCCATTCCGTAAAGGAACATGCCAAGACCCCCGACAAACTGAAAAATCATCCCTAAATCTGTGATTGACATACAAGTCTCTCCCATCATATCATCTTTTATTGTTACAGTTCAGCCTTCGGCAAAACTGCAGCAAAATGATGCACAGAAACGGTAAAAATCACCGTTTCGCGCCGCGCAACTCGGGATTTTCGCAAAAAACATGTGAAAACACCTCGCGGGATGCATCATGGCTGAACTGTAACCTTTTATCTTAATTAGTATGTCATCACTATATCAAATCTATGTAAAGTCAAAACCATGTGAATGTAAAATCAACGTAAAATTTTTACTTTCCCCATACATCACGGTAAAAACGGAGTACATTCCGGTAAAAAATCTTCTCCACCTCCTCCTGTGTAAAGCCCTCTCTGTAAAGTGCTTCCTCCAGCAGATGGAGCGCCGCCGGTGAATCAATCTCCAACGTTCCGCCGATTCCGTCAAAATCGGATCCCAGGCCGATACACTCGATTCCACCCACATTTCTGATGTATTTAATATGGCGTATCATGTCGCTTACGCGGCTCGTTCCCCCATCCTCGTTATCATTTAAAAATGCCGGACAGTAATTGATGCCGAGCACGCCGCCCCGGTCCGCCATCGTCCGGATCATCTCATCGGTCAGGTTTCTCGTGTGGCCCGCCACAGCTCTGGCATTGGAATGGCTGGCTGCGAACGGCTTTTTCGTCATTTTAGCAACATCCCAGAATCCGGCGTCACCGAGATGGGACACATCCACCGCCATTCCCAGCTCCTCCATCAGTTCCACAAATTCAATTCCCTTTTTCTTCAGTCCGTGTTCCGTCTCCGGCACTGAACTTCCTGTTTTCATATCCACTCTGTTCGGATAAGCCAGATCATTCTCAAAATTCCACGTAAGTGTCATCATCCTGACGCCCTCACGGTAGAAATCGCGAAGCACGTCCGTGCTGCCGTTGCAGATCCCGCCTTCCTCAATCGTCAGGACACCGGACATCCTCCCCTCACGGTCATTCTGAAGAATCTCCTCAACCGTGGATGCCTGCCTGATTAAATCCTCATTCGCCGCCATCTCCTGCTTGAACAGGCTGCAGGTCCCCCTTGCGAAACCGTATGGATCCGGCTCTTCTTTCAGGATAGTAAAAAGGGCGAAATTCTGCGCAAGGCAGTCGCCCTTCTTAAGCCTGTCCAGATCAACATGGCAGTTGTTTTCTCTTAATTTTTTCTCTTCTCCGCCCAATTTGTCAAGATAAATGGATGAGATTGTGTCACAGTGCATATCAATGAATTTCATAGGGTAACTCCTCCAACTTTTGTTTATAGGGTGATTTTAGCACGAAGGGAAGGGGTTGGCAAGAGGGGGGAATCCGAGCCGAAACGGCGCTTTTTGCCGTTACTTTGTGTTGTTGTTAAAAATAGCGGCTTTCTGTGGTAGAATGCAGCTATATGGTTCGTTACCATGTGATTAAAAATAAAGGGGAAATATAGAAA
>CATWBR010000290.1 GCA_958349075.1 uncultured Clostridium sp. | reverse complement strand
GGTATATTAAATAAAGCCTCCATTGCCTCGGAAATTTCCGCTTTTATCTGTGCGCTTCCGCCGCCCTGGGCACTGATGATGATTCCTTCTATCTGCGGCTGAAGTTCTTTCTCTATCACCGGTTCCTGGGAACCGGTCGCCCCGGCGGTCAGGGCCGTCTCTTTAATCTCCTCTGTCTGCGATTTTCTCGTTCCCCCGGCGCTGTCCTTCTCTTCCGTCGCGGAACGGCTTTTATCGCGATCCACATGAAGTACCTTTTCTTTCGAGGATTTGAGGGTAAGCATTACATCCACTTCTCCCACTCCGTCCACGTTTTTCAGGATATCCTTAACCCGCTGTTCCATCTCTTTTTCATATTTCCGTTCATCGTCCTCCGCCGTACCCGATATTTTCCCGGCTGCGGTCCGTATCTCGGAGTCCTCCTCCTCATTCTCCGGCATCAGTTGCCCCTGGACAACCGGGGAACCGGCCTCCTCCCCCTTTTCCTTTTTAGGCCCCACCGGAAACGACAGAATCAGCAGAATCAGTCCGCACACCAGCAGAAGCATCCATTTTTCTTTTCCCTTCACCCAGTTTTTATCAATCTTCCAGCCCGATTTCCACATTTTCTTCCTCCATCTGATAATACCCGGCTATCGTCCGCCTGAACTGCCTGACCGCCTCATTTTCCTGCGCCGTCTGTCTGCCCCCGTCTACCACTTTTCCCGCGGCCTCGACGTCGCTTTTTTCCTGTTCCTCACCCTGTCCGGAGCCGTCCAGCCTGACCGACACTTTTTCAACCTTATCCAGGGTGATTTTTTCATCTTTGGCAGTCTTTGTCCCCGTACGCTCCCCCTCCTGATTTTCCTCTGAGGCTTTCGTCTCCTCCGTCTTTTTTAATTTCAGGGCTATTTTTTTCACCTTGCCAAAATCAGGTTTTGTACTGTCTCCCTCTATTGCCACAGAGGCGGCAACCGCCTCAATTCCTTCTTCCCCGGCCATCCGGATTAACTCCTCCTCAGCCGATGCTTCATACCGGCCAATCAGGTGCTCAAGCCTCTTCTGCTCCATTCCGTCCAGCTCCCCCTTAAGTTCCCCGGCCTCATTTTCAAAGGAAACAGAACGGAAAACTGCATTTATTTTTTCCTCCAGCCTGAGGCTCCCGGTTAATGGCTTAATCACCAGGAGAATCAGGATACAGCCCGCAAAGAGCCTGAGATACTTTTCATATTTCCCCTCCGGGAGAAGATTTGTAATGATGGTCATAAAAATCAGGTAGTATACGATATTCCTGACCCACTCATAAATAGCGTCCATTCTCTCCCTCCTTATCCCGCAAAGTAGGTGGCATTGGCAGCCGTACACACGATTGCCAGCGAGACGCTGAAAAGCAGAAGCGCCGTAGCCGCCATAGAAAGCAGAAGGCGGCAGCCGTTTCCCACCTCACTGATACAGGCTACCATCCTCTTATCACAGACCGGCTGCAATAGCGCGGCCGCGCCCTGATAAAACAGGCAGAGAATCACAAGCTTTAACAGCGGAATGACGGATATCAGGATGAGAATGATGACCGCCCCTGCGCCGATGCTGTTCTTGATCAGCACCCCTGCTCCCATCACCATCTGGGAGACTGCGGCAGCCCCCTGCCCCAGCCCCGGTATGACGCTGACAAAACGCTGAAGCGACGTATTTTTGAGTGAATCGGCATAAGGGGTAACCAGATTCTGCAGTAAATGAAATCCCAGTATCACTCCGGTCATGGTTTTGAGTCCCCAGCGGATCGAACTGTCCAGCAGTTCGGTCATTCTGGAAAAGATGTCCTCTTTCACCATATGTCCCGCCAGGACAAAGAGAATATAAATCCGCAGAACCGGCAGTAAAAGCCGTAAAACCAGCCATTCCACAGCACTGATGGAAAAGAGCATCCAACCATATCCCGCCGCCGAAGTCAGGCTGCCTCCAGAGAAGGAAACCGCCAGAAAATAGGTGGGAACCAGGGCCCGCATAAACTCAATGATGTGGGACAGGATTTCTTTTGTGATGGCAATTCCGGTCAGGAAACTGGACGCTAAGAATGTAAACATCAGAAGATAGGTTACATAGAATCCGGTCTCCGCAATCTGGCTGTTGGAAAAGATACTTGAAAAGTTGGCAAATATCGCCCCGGTCAGCCCCAGAATCAGAACCTGTCCCATCCACTTCCCGTTTTTCGCTATCTCCCCAAAGAGGCTGTCCCGCAGCGAGAGCAGACACTCATGAAAAACTCCGGAAAAGTTTCCCTTCATCAGCTCCAAAATCAATTCTTTAAACGTGAACGAAAACGTTCCGTTTCCGCTTTCCTCACTCATAAAGTTTTCTATCTTCGCCAGATCAAAATCATCCAGAAGATTGCCCGTCTCTGCTTCATATTCTCCGTCCGTTTCATATCCGCCTTCTCTCTGCCCCGGCGTTTCCGCGGCCTCGGCCCGGAAACAGAATCCCGGAAATACCATCGCGGCCGCGAGCAGGAACAGGACGGCGCCGCGTTTTCCCGCTCTCACTGCTTTAATTATTTGAATTTTCAACTGTTTAATAATTCGTTTTACAGATCCCATTCTCATCCCGTTTCTCATATTAGCACATCCACCAGCCTTCCTTTTTCATTGCGCCGCTTCAGGCTAAAAAACCCTGAAGTGTCTCCAGAAGCGCCAGCAGAACCGGCATACTGACGGCAAGAATGGACAGTTTTGCAAATATCTCAATCTGTGTCCCGATGGCGCCGTACCCGGCATCTTTACAAATGCCGGAAGCAAATTCGGCAATATATGTAATTCCCGCCATCTTGAGAAGTGTGGTCAGATATACGCTGTTGATATTGATATAGCTCTGAATCTGGTGCGCCGTATCGATGATAATTTTCATCTTGCCTGTCCCATAAAAAAACAGGATTAATCCGGCCGCCATGATCAGATAGGTCCCATACTCCCCGCTCTTACTTTTAAACTGTACCGCCAGAAGCACGGCGGCAAGTCCCAGCACGGATGCCGTAATGATAGACATGAACCCGCCTCCTTCCTGCGCATGTTACAATGCAAACAGCTCTTTCATCGTCTCAAAAAGCTGGTATATGTACGGTATCATCCAGAACAACACCAGCACCAGTCCCGCCAGGCTGGTGAGAAAGGCCTGTTCTTCCCTGCCGCTGTGTTTAAGTACCTGGCAGATGACCGATACCAGAATGCCAACTGCCGCAATCCTGAAAATCAAACTTACCCCCATATAAAAAGTCCTCCCGCATCTATTAACTTGTGCTGTTTCCACGCTCTCAGCTTCTCATCTTATACTCCCGTCTAATTACTGTTATATCAAATTAGTATTACGGCAAGAAATAAACCGGACAGTATTCCCATTCCGAAGAATAACCGGCTCTTTTCCGGCTCTTCCTTCCGAAGCTTCTCTATGGAATGCTCCAAGTCTTCCAGATAGAATAGAATCGCCTTCTCCTGCATGTCGCGGTCCAAGTATCCTAAACTCTCGCCAAACCGCAGGAGCTGCTCCTGTTCCTTCTTATTTAATGTACTTTCGGCGGCAAATCTTCCGGCCTTCTCTTTCCAGACCGTTTCAAAGCTTTCGCCCGACTCCTGTTCCAGCGTTTCCGCAACCTCGATAAACAACCTTCCCGCCGGTCCGGGATTACGTTTTCCCGTTCTGAACAACGCCTCGGCCAACGGCACATTGGCATACAGGATTTCTCCCTTCATATGGGATGCCATCCGCCGCAATGTCTCTAAAAGCCTTAATCTCTCCCTCAGCCTGTGCACCGCCTCTGCTCCGATTCCCGAACAGGAAGCTATCACCAGTATCAGCCCTGCCGTTTTCATCCACATAAAAGATTCCTCCCGCTGCCATCACAGATTTCCCGGATTGTTCCAGGCCCGTTTTTATTCCCCAGAATTACATACCGTTCAAAAAACGACTCCTCAATAAACCGGTTGAGTCCCGGTTTTTTCCTGATGTCCTCCATTGATGTTCCGTGTATTGTGGCAAGAATACGGCAGCCGCAGTTCATCACATAACGCATGGCCTCCAGATCCTGCTCTCCTCCAATCTCGTCCACCGCTACCACATCGGGAGCCATGGACCGGATTAACATCATCATTCCCGCCGCCTTCGGACAGCAGTCCAGGATGTCCGTGCGCTTCCCCACGTCATTCTGGGGAATCCCCTGAAAACAGGCCCCAATCTCCGACCGCTCGTCGACCACTCCCACTGTCTTGCCGTTTTTCCCATTGGAAACCTGGCGGACAATGTCGCGCAGTAATGTTGTTTTTCCGCACCTGGGGGGCGAGATGAGCAGCGTATGCAAGAAATTCCCGGTTCCCCGGTCATACAAATATGAAAGTACCCGGTCTGCACACCCCTTAACCTGATGAGAAAAACGGATATTCAGGAATGTGACCGGCTGTATGGTTTTCACACTTCCTTTTTCCAGGATTACCCGGCCGGCCACTCCGATTCTGTGGCCCCCGGACACTGTGATAAACCCCTGCTTCAGCTCCTCCTCGTACGCATACAGGGAATAGCGGACCGCACATTGTAGCGTCTCCTCCACGTCTTCCTTAGACACGTAAAAGCAGCCTTTTCCCTCCTCTTTTCCTATGCCCTCCAAAAGGCCGCCAAGTTTCCCCTCCGCATCCACCGTATACTCTTTGTTCCTGTAAATGATAAAAAG
Source organism: uncultured Clostridium sp. (assembly GCA_958349075.1). GTDB lineage: Bacteria > Bacillota > Clostridia > Lachnospirales > Lachnospiraceae > Otoolea. The sequence continues at coordinate 1,243 of CATWBR010000290.1, read as the reverse complement.
CGGAGCGCCGATCCGCATGCGGATTTCCTCTATACCCTCCGGCTCCACATTAAGCGTTCCCAGCACTCCCCTGAGTTTTTTTGAAAATATCTGAAACAGCCTGTCTTTGCTCTCCATCCTGTCCGCCTCCTTTTACCTCAATATATGTACAGGCAGAGAAAATATGACAAGCCAAAAACTGACCTGATTATTTTTTATAATTCTGGTTATTCTAAATCAGTCCAGTTTTTGTTATAGTGCTTTTAAGAACATCAAATAAAAAAATCAGGAGGTCTGCCAATGAAAAGAATCGTAACTCTTCAGGATATATCCTGTGTCGGACGCTGTTCCATCACGGTGGCCCTGCCGGTTATATCGGCCATGGGCGTGGAATGCGGAATACTGCCAACTGCGGTTTTATCCACCCATACAATGTTTCATACATTTACATGCAAGGATTTGTCGGATCAGATCGCTCCTATCGCCGATGCGTGGGAACGGGAAGAAATCACTTTCGACGCCATCTACACGGGCTATCTTGCCTCAGCCGAACAGTGTGCCCAGGTATGTGACTTTTTTGACCGTTTTGCCACACCTGGCAACCTCGTACTGGTCGATCCGGCCATGGCCGATAACGGTCTGCTCTATCCGGCCTTTGACAGCGGCTTTCCGGCGGAGATGGCAAAGGTCTGCGCAAAAGCCGACGTAATTATGCCGAACATAACAGAGGCCTGCCTGCTTACCGGCATGCCTTATAAAATCTCTTATGACGAAGCTTATATCCGTGAACTCCTGGAGAAGCTGCTGGCGCTGGGCTGCAAAACCGCGGTCCTGACCGGAGTCAGCTTCGAGGAGGGTAAATTAGGCGTCGTATACCTTGATCAGGTCGGCCGCTTCTTCTCCTATTTCACCCGTCACTGCCCGCAGAGCTATCACGGCACCGGAGATTTATATTCCTCCACAGTTCTCGGAGGCCTGATGCGCGGCCTGAGCCTTGGAAGCGCCCTCTCCCTGGCGGCTGATTTTGTAGTTACGTGTATTGACGCCACCAGCACTGCTGAAAATGCCCGCTGGTATGCCGTAGAATTTGAATCCCAGATTCCAAAGCTGTGCGCAATGTTAGAGGAACATATCAGGGCAGAAAAAGAAGAGAAATAGAGAAAGCAAAAATCAGGCTGCGATCGTGTAAAAATATTTCCAAAAATATACAAATATCCAAAAGGAATGAAACATGGTATAATATTCACAAAGTGGACATTATACC
>CATWBR010000289.1 GCA_958349075.1 uncultured Clostridium sp. | reverse complement strand
AGTGCAAACGGTCCCCGAAGTAATTCATTCTGCCGGATTCACCCCTCACGACAACCTGCCCCCGGGACTGAAGACTCATACACACCCCTCACCACCCCGGCCCCTAGCCTGCCGGCGGCGTCCTCATCTGCTCAATTAAATCCTTATTTTAACTGCTGTATGATTCCAAATAACTGAACACATCCATCATGGACGTAAACCAGATGCCCTCCATCAGTTTTTCCTGCTCCTCCAGCGGGAATTCGGCAAGCGGCATGTGGGTGTCCAGGCACACATTGTTACGGTCCTTTGCAAAGACAAGGAGAAAACCTTCCTCTGCCACCAGACAGTAGTTTTTGGCTTCTTCCCTGGTTTCTACCTGGCGCTGGTTAATTACCACATTATCCTCCGGCGCAGACTCCGATTCCAGAATCTGTCCCGGTATCGGCTGTGCGTGCTCCGGCCGGTAGAAATAAATATAGGCTCCCGTCAGAATGGATGCAGCTAAAAATACTGCTAATAGAAAAAAGCAGACATAATACTTTTTCATGGAATTCCTCCTTAAGTATTATTAGTATCTGCCTTTTTCTGTTATCTTAAACACATAATGGGGGTGAAAAATGAGGACCGAAGGCGCGGAGTTTATTGCCCGCCCGCCATCGGCGCTGTCTCCGGGATGTCCTCATTTTTTTAGAATCCGCTTTAAGTAGGAAAGATCCAGCAAATTCACGGTTTCGAAATTGCCTTTATAAAACACGGCCCAGTTATTAAATACGCAGGGCAGTTCTTTAGCCTTTTTGAGTGTATCCACCTGGATTAAGGATACCGGGACACCGTTTGCTTCACAATACTCTTTTACCATTTTAACGGTCCGTTCGACAAAGGGGCATTGCATATCGTAATAAATGGTCAGCTCTTTATGTTCGATTACCCGGGTTTTGACATTGGGGCCGAATTTTGGAGTGGTGCCGTCGAATGAAAGGGCAAGCAGTTCGTATCCGTCATCGGTGGCATCGACTGCCTCAAAACCGTACTTTTTTACAAACGACTGATCGGAGAGCCAGGATTTCTGTTTCTTCGAACCGAGCATGCAAACACCGGATTTCCCTTTTGCCCTGGCGTCGGCCAGACAATAGTCCATCAGCTCTTTTCCATACCCTTTCCCCTTGTAATCTCCTAAAACCCACAGACAATACAGGTAATAATAATGCTCGCCGACAATCGGGACCCAGGCAGTTTCAAGAGGGGCATATTCAATAAAAACCGTAGCCTTCTCATTCAGCTTCCGGAAAACATGGCCTTCGCCAAGCCGCTCCAAAAGCCACTGCCGCTTCGCCTCAACACCCGGATGAGGCTTTTTACTGCGGATAATACAGCACAAATGCTCATTGCCAAGGTTTTCCGCCGTCAAATTCACAAATTCATGATCCATCTCTTACCTCTTCCCAAATAAAAAAACTCCGCATCTTCAGTCACGTCCATCGTCTGCCCATATTTCCATGTCCGCGAAGTCTCTTTCCGGGACTGAAGACTCACAGCCTCATTTCTCACATCAATCTCAACCTCTTTGATATCCTTATAATCTTCGTTCCGCCCGGCATGGTGTAAAGTTCTTCCTCATCGATACAGCGCAGTTTAATCAGGAGAATCCCGTAAACCGCAACGGCCGTGATAACCGCCAGGAGCGTTCCGATCAGGTTGCTCTTTATAATCAGTACCACGAGTTTATATACCCCGAAGGCCGCGGCGCCCATGAAGGCTGCGGCGACTGCCGGGAGCAGAAAGGTTTTTATTAACTCCTGCCTGTAATTCAGATATTTCCGGATTGCCAGGGCATTCAGGACGCACATGAAAACGGCGAACAGGATGTTGGCAAAGACCATGCTGTAAATTCCCATCTTAAATACCATCAGCATAATATAGAGGGCAATTATGTGCAGTACCAGGGAAATAAATGCGTTTCTGACCGGCACGTTCATGTGGTTGATTCCCTGCAGGATGGCGTTGGTTACCGTTGAGAGTGACAGGAAGATGACCGCCGCCGAACCGATAATCAGCATCCGGATCGCCTCCGCATTGCTGCCGCCTCTGAAAAGCAGGTTGTTGATAGGAGCAGAGAGGACCGTAAGCCCTACTGCGGACGGAATGGCGATCAGCATGGCAAAGCGGATGGCAAGGCCAGTCTTCGCAATAATCGCCCCCCTCTCCTTTCTGGCTACCGCTCCCGACAAGGAGGGGATCAGCGAGGAGGAAAGAGAGTTGGCCATGGCCAGCGGCACATGGACGAGAAGCATATATTTATTATTGTAAATGCCCCACAGGGACAGGAATTCCTTTCCCCGGCCCAGGGATTCCATACCGTATGCCATAATGCTGTTGTCCACAACCGCATTGATATTGTAAACGGCCGAACTGATAATGACCGGCACAACCGTAAATAAAAACGTTACCGAGATATCGCCGTAGGAATCGGTGCGTTTACTTCTGTCCCGCCTTTTACGGCGCCGCATTACGGGCGCATAGATGGCAAAAAGAAGCAGCATGAAAAGCAGAGCGGCCAGTGCGCCGGCTCCCGTTCCGATGGTGCCTCCGGCGGCTCCGAATGCCTGCGGATAGCCTGTTGTGTTATAAACACGGTTGGAATCAAGCCCCACCTTGAACAGGACGCTGGCGGCTACCACGCTGATCACCGCATTGATTATCTGTTCGAAGATCTGGGAAATTGCCGTGGGAATCATCGTTCCATGTCCCTGGAAAAAACCTCTGAGAACGCCGAGGTAAGCCATGATCCAGATAGTGGGCGCCAGGGTCTTAAGCGCATAAACACAAAACGGCGTATTGAACGCTGTGGTTGCAAAGAAACCTGCAAAGTTCCAGGTGATAAAGCAGGCCAGTCCTCCCACAACGGTGGCATATACAAGCGCTGCCTTGAGTACCCGTACCGAATTCCGGTACTGCCCCTTCGCCATTCTCGCAGACACCATCTTGGACACCGCGAGCGGCAGGCTGTACGAAGAAAGGATCAGCATGATGTTGTATACGTTAAATGCCGTAGAGTAATATCCCATCCCCTCGTCGCCGATAATGTTGGTCATCGGCACCCGGTAGAGGATTCCAATCAGCCTTACTACAATTCCCGCCACTGCCAGGATACTTCCCTGGACAACAAAATTCGATTCCTTTCTGCCCGTTGTTTTACGTCTACTCTGTCTGTTCTCCATAAAATTCCGCCTTATCCATACGTTCAGACTGTATGATGCAGACCCAGGTGCTTCCCGGATTCATCATAATTTCCTGACCGCTTTCGTCATAGTATTTTGTCATAGCCTCGGCGCTTCCCTTGGTCCAGGTGATCTTTTCCCCTCTTCCATTCGTGAAATAGTATCCCAGCCCCGGGCTATGTACGTCAATATCCAGATATTCGGACGGTGAATAGTATTTCCAGCCGCAATACTGGAAAATGATATTCTTGGCCGTCAGTTGTCCTTCATTGCCGTTTTGAGGGCCGCCGTATTGAAAACGGTAATACAGGCCGTCCCTGCTGTTATATTCAAACCATGGATCATTCATTATGTATCCCGGACGCACAAAAGCGGCCGCAAAACCATTCTCAAGCATCACCGGGTATTCCGGTTTTGAGAAATGATAGTGGCCTTTATAGTCCTCCGGGTATTTCTGGGAATAGCCCATCGCCTCGATCGCTTTTTGGATGCGGTCCCCACTGGCATAGGCATTGTGGGGAGATTTTTTGTCCTTGGTCCTGTAAAAAGCAACGGAACCTTTTCCCTCTATGCCGTTTAAATGCTCCATCTTATCAAGGTAGGGGCGCGCAAAGGTGCTCTGCCCGAAGTGGGCATAGATCGCTTTAAACTCATTAGCAAAAAAAGTGTAATAGGTACGGCAGCTTCTGACCGAACCAATGCGGTCCAGGTTATCGTAATCTTCCAGGATCGCCATATAACGGTTCATTCCGCCCTCCACGGGGGCCTCGTAGATGACGCCCGCATGGTTGATTCCGTAATGAGGCAGCGCCGCCTTGTCGTTGCTGATCATGATGGCAATGGGACGGCGGTCCGCGATCGCCACGTCCGTCATCTCGCCGGTCAGATAGCTGGGAATTTTTCCGTCCTTCTCCACACGTTCCAGTTCCCTGTTCCCGTCGCTCTCGGGTTCCGGCTTTGTTTCCGGTTCCGTAATCTTTATTACCCTTGTCTCCTCAGTTTCTTTCACACTTGCGGTAACCGATGTTTCTTCATACCTGGTACATCCTGCAGTCAGACAGAGTCCGGCCGCGAGCGCCAGAATAACCCCCCGTTTCATCATCTGGTATACCCTCCTGCCTTCAGGATTTCCTCCTGCTTGTGCTCCATGATGACGCGCTCTTCCTCCTCCATATGGTCATATCCGCAGAGATGAAGCATGCTGTGGGCGACCAGAAAGGCCAGTTCCCTGGACTCGGAATGCCCGTATTTCTCTGCCTGCTCTTCCACCTTGTCCACCGAAATTACAATATCCCCGAGAAGCAGTTCCCCTGTCTCAGGATTAAAATAATCCTCCGACTGCTCCTCCAGGCGTTCAAAATCGGACGGTGTTTCAAAATCTCCCATTGGAAACGACAGTACGTCGGTCGCATTGTCAATTTGGCGGAACTCCCGGTTGATGCGCCGGATTTCGTCGTTGTCGGTCAATATCACATTGACTTCGGCCTCGTAAGGGCATTTCTCGTAGTCCAGCGAGGCTGTCACCACTTCCTCTATGATCGATTCATACGGCAGTTCAAGCTTCTTTCCGGCTTCGTATTCAATATTGATTGTCATTTGTTTTTTCTCCCTCTGGGCGAGGGCCTGTCCTCGGATGCGCCGTGAAATCCACGTTCTGTGCGCCGTCTGCCCTCATTTTGTTCCTTTTTCTCTTTCAGTTCAAAACTTTCATATGCCTCTACGATCTTCTGGACGAGAGGATGGCGCACAACGTCGCTGCTGGTCAGAAAGCAGAAGCCGATATCATCGATTTTCTTCAGAACCCTGACCGCAGTGTCGAGGCCGGACGCCGCTCCGGCCGGGAGATCCTTCTGAGACTGGTCTCCCGTGATAATGACTTTGGAGCCGAAACCGATACGCGTCAGGAACATCTTCATCTGGGCCGGCGTCGTATTCTGGGCTTCATCCAGGATAATAAACGCATTGTCCAGCGTACGTCCTCTCATATAGGCGAGCGGGGCCACCTCAATCAGGCCCTTCTCGGAATTATGGAGATAGCTTTCGGCTCCCATAATCTGATAAAGGGCGTCATACAGGGGGCGCAGATAGGGATCTATCTTGCTCTGTAAATCTCCCGGAAGAAATCCCAGCTTTTCGCCTGCCTCAATGGCCGGGCGTGTCAGGATGATCCGGTTTACTTCCCCATTCTTAAACGCCTGGATGGCCATAGCCATGGCAAGATAAGTCTTTCCCGTTCCGGCGGGGCCTACGCCGAAGACGATCATCTTCTTCCGTATCATATCCACGTACTGCTTCTGGCCCACGGTCTTGGGTTTGATCGGCCTTCCGTTTACGGTGCGGCTGATAATATCCTTATCGATCTCCAGAATCTGGCTGTCCTGCTCCGTAAAAGAAAGGGAGATTGCATAATCCACATTCTGTTCCGTGATCGAATTACCCCGCTTCGAAAGCTCCAGCAGGTTGTTGAATACACTCTTGGCCTGCCGGATCGCCTGTTCGGGGCCGATGATCTTAAGAGCTCCGTCTCTTGTGATCATGGTCACATGCAGCGTCCGTTCTATCTTCTTTAAATATGCGTCAAACTGGCCGCAGACGTTCTGTACATGTTCCATGGGAATATCAATTACTGTTTCAATTATGCTCATCGTCTGGCTGTTCTCCTTGTGTTTCGACATTCGTTTCTGTTTTAAACGGTTCCTCTGTCTGCATGTTTACCTCAAAGCGGCAGGAAGAGCCATTAACTAATATTT
>CATWBR010000288.1 GCA_958349075.1 uncultured Clostridium sp. | reverse complement strand
ATGGGGAGTGAACTTATGCTCAATGAAGAGAAGATCAGGCTGATGACAGACCTGGCCGTTTTCGAGAAAAAGAACGGCGGCCGGATGACGTCCGTTACCAGCTACTTCAAAGGTGATTATATCAGCCGGAACATGATACGCGGTTTTATAAGCTACACTCTATGCTGTATGATGATTCTGGCCATATGGGTTTTGTTTAATATGGATGTTTTCCTGAGCACCATAGGTATCGATGCTCTTACAGGCCTTGCCTGGAAGGGAGGAGCATTTTACCTTGTGGGGCTTGTTCTGTATATGGCGCTATTATGTGCCGTTTACAGCAGGAGATATGATTATCAGGCGAGAATGAACCGTATTTATATTGCGAAATTAAAACATCTGGACAAGCGCTATGACTACCACAGCCGCTCCAGGGAACTTGCGAGGGAGGGCAGACGCGTATGAAGGGACTTCTGGTTTTTAAGGAGAGGCTCAAAGCATTTTACGGTAAAAACAGCGCATTTGTAATCCCAGTACTAAAGTTTATTGTAGCGTTTACCGCTATATTTCTGATCAACAGGAATGCCGGTTTTATGCCTAAGATATCGGGCTCCCTGGTACCGGTGGCCATGGGACTTGTAGCCACCTGCCTGCCGTACGGGACCATCGCGTTTCTGGCCGGCGGTTTTCTTTTAATACAGTTGTATGCCGCATCCCTGGAGGTGGCGGTGATCACATGCATTTTCCTGTTTATCGTGGTCCTGCTCTATTACGGGTTTCAGCCGGGGGACAGCATCCTTCTTTTAGCGACGCCGATCCTGTTCTTTTTCAAGATACCGTTTGCCGTTCCGCTCTTAGTGGGACTGGCCGGCAGCCTTGTGTCTGTGATACCGATGAGCTGCGGGATTTTTGTATATTACGTAATCATGTATGTGAAACAGAACAGCAGCTTTCTGGCGGGAAGCGAACAGGTCGAGATGACCCAGGTCTTTGCCCAGGTGGTGAAAAGCCTGATTGGAAACCAGACCATGCTCGTCATGATTGCGGCGGGATGCCTGGGTGTCCTGGTGGTGCACGTTGTGAAAAATCTTTCAATTAACTATTCCTGGGGGGCCGCAATCACGGCCGGTTCCATTATCCAGTTAGTTGTAATCTTTATCGGTGACTTTAAGTTCGGCGTGTCGGTATCGGTGCCGGGCCTTATTATTGCGATTTTATTGTCGGCTGCGGTCGCGGGCGTGTATCACTTTTTCGTATTTGCCGTAGACTATAGCAGAACAGAGTTTGTTCAGTTTGAGGATGACGATTATTATTACTATGTGAAGGCGGTTCCGAAGATTGCGGTGACAAAACCCGATGTGAAGGTACAGAAGATTAACACCCGGAGGACGCCGAGACAAAAATAGATTAAAAAGACAAGAGGAGGTGAGCGCATGGCCGATATTATTAAGGAACTGTATTCCTGGATAGCATTTGTGCCGGAGATTACTTTCAAAAACTTCATAGAAATTGCAATTATTACGATAGTAGTATATGAGATGCTGGTATGGATTAAGAATACAAGAGCATGGACCCTTCTGAAAGGTATTCTCTTTATTTTTGCGTTCGTCCTTGTGGCCGCCATATTGGAACTTGATACAATCCTGTGGCTGCTGGAAAAGACTTCTTATATCGCGGTGACGGCTATCCTGATTATTTTCCAGCCGGAGCTCCGTAAGGCCCTGGAGCAGCTCGGCAGCAAGAATGTCCTGACCAACCTGTTTACGGCGGATGACATGAAGAAGAATGAAAGTTTCACAGAGAAGACAATTAATGAACTGGTGAGAGCCAGCTTTGAGATGGGCAAGGTAAAAACAGGAGCCCTGATGGTTATCGAGAAAGCAACTTCCCTGGGGGAGATCGAGAGAACCGGAATCGAGGTGGACGGCATTGTAACAAGCCAGCTTCTGATCAATATTTTCGAACACAATACACCGCTGCACGACGGAGCCGTAGTTATCAGGGGGAACCGTGTTACGGCTGCGACCTGCTATCTGCCCCTGTCGGATAACATGGCGATCAGCAAAGACCTGGGAACAAGGCACAGGGCTGCCGTGGGGGTCAGTGAGGCTACGGACAGCGTGACGATTGTCGTCTCCGAGGAGACGGGACGCGTGTCGGTGGCATCGGGAGGCCAGCTCCGCAGGGTTGCAAGCGGAGACGAACTGAGAAGCCTTCTGTCGACTCTGGTAAAACATGACGAGACAAGTGCAGGCAGATTTAAGATTTGGAAGGGAAGGCGGAAGAATGAAAGAAAAGCTGACTAAAAATTCCGGACTGAAGCTGATTTCCCTGCTCTGTGCATTTTTTGTATGGCTGGCTGTTGTGAATGTGGCCAATCCGGTGACTACAGATACAAAAGAGGTTCCAGTGGAACCAATCAACGAACAGGTTCTGGAAAAAGCGGATCTGACCTATGATATAGTAGGAAAGAAGACGGCGGTAATCACCTACCGGATCAGAACCAAGGATAAATATAAGATAAAGAACAGCGATTTCAGGGCTTATGCCGATCTCGCCGAGATGTACGATGTGACGGGAGCAATTCCGATCAAGGTTGAGGTTGTGAACAATAATGAATTATTCGAGACGACGCCGACGGTAAAATCACCGGAGGTCATCAAGATACAGACGGAAGCATTGCAGACCAAGGATTTCCAGCTTAAGGCTCTGCCGTACGGCAATTTGGCCGACGGATATCAGCCGGGCGAAATCACAATGTCTCCGGATCATGTAAGCATCAAGGGACCGGTTTCACTGATTGGACAGATTAACGGTGTTGGTATTGAGTTTAATATTGACGGCGTCAGCAGCGATATTTCCGGAACGGAAACGCCAGTATTCTTTGATGCCAATGGAAACAGCCTGATGGAACAGCTCGGTGACAGCGTGAAGGTGCTGGGCGGAGACATCAGTTACACGATGCAGGTTCTTAAGACCAAGACGGTGCCGCTCGACTTTGTAGTCACGGGCGAGGTTGCCCAGGGATACAAGTATACGGGCGTGGAGACAAGCGTCAAGAATGTGGAAGTAGCAGGACTTAAGTCGGATCTGGCGGGTATGAGCACGATTACGATTCAGGATCCGCTTCTCAATATCGACGGCGCCACTGCGGACAAGGTCTGCGAGATCGATCTGAAGGATTTCCTGGAACCGAATGTCACGATAGCCGGTATGAGCGATACGGTGATTAAAGTGATTCTCAAGGTGGAACCTCTGAGAGAGAAGACGTTCACGGTAGACACGAAGGACATACCGATGAACGGCAGGTCGGACAGTTACTCCTATACGTTTGACGATGAGAAAGCGGAGATAAAAGTGCGCGGACTCAAAGAGGATCTGGACAGCCTTTCTACGGCAAAGATGAGCATCCATGCCGATGTGACGGGACTGGGCGTGGGAACCCACAAAGTAAGGGCAGCGCTTCAGTTAGACGATGCGTTTGAGATCATCGCTTACCCTGAAGTGTCGATCACCATTGCCGAGAAGTCGCCGGCCGATGAAGTTTCCGGAACCGCGGCTGAGACAAAAGCGGGCGAACCGAAACCAAACGAAACGAAATCAAATGAAACGAAATCAAATGAGACAAAATCAGCAGAAAGCAGCGCGGCTGACACAAAACCTGCTGAAAGTAAGTCGGAAGAACAGTAAAGAGGGGTTATTTTGTCATGGTTAAGGCAAAAATAAAAATTAGGAACCCAATCGGCCTCCATCTGAGGCCGGCCGGGATTTTCTGTAATGAAGCTGGAAAGTTTGACTGCTCCATTATGTTCAGTTTCAGAAATTCAGTATCCAATGCCAAGAGCGTATTGAGCGTTCTGGGCGCCTGTATCAAATGCGGGGATGAGATTGAATTTATCTGTGACGGTAAAGACGAGGAGGAAGCATTGTCCGCGATGTTAAAAATCGTAAACGACGGCCTCGGCGAGTAAAATAATCCGGAAAGAGGAGGAACCACAATGGCAAGAGGAACAGGCGCATCAGCCGGTATCGGCATTGGCAGGGCTGCTATTCTGAAAGAAGAGCAGCTTGTGATCGAGAATACCGGGATAGAAGATGCAGAAGCAGAGAAATTACGTTTTAAAAAGGCGGTGGAACAGAGCATCGCGGATGTGAGCGTCCTGGCGGAGGACATGGCATCCAGAATCGGTGAAAAAGAAGCTGAGATTTTAAAAGGTCATTTAATGCTTTTACAGGATCCGATGCTGACGGGCGAGATCGAGAACCAGATTGAGAACGATAAAGTCTGCAGCGAATTTGCGGTGGAAACAGTCTGCAATATGTATGCGGATATGTTTGCTTCCATGGATGATGAACTGATGCAGCAGAGAGCTGCGGATATGAGAGACATTAAGACAAGAATGCAGAAACTGCTTCTGGGTGTCCAGTCGGTGGACGTATCCCTTCTTCCGGCCGGGACAATCCTGATGGCAGAGGATCTGACCCCGTCCGTGACCGCAGGAATCAATCCTTCAAATGTGGTTGGTATTGTTACGGAACTTGGAGGACGCACCTCCCACTCGGCTATTCTTTCCAGAGCGCTGGAGATTCCGGCCGTTGTGGCGGCAGCGGGCATCCTGGGCGAGGTGAAGGACGGAGATGAACTGATCCTGGACGGCGAGACGGGCGAGATTTTTGTAAACCCCGACAGTTCCCTGCGTGCAGAGTACGAACAGAAGAGAAACGTTTATTTACAGGAAAAAGAAGAGCTTAAGAAGTATATCGGCATGCCCAGCACCACGAAGGACGGCGTGACGGTGGAAGTGGCGGCCAACATCGGAAAACCGGAGGATGTGGACCGGGTGCTTGCCTATGACGGCGAAGGCATCGGCCTTTTCAGGACGGAATTCCTGTTTATGGACCGGAATGAGATGCCGACCGAGGAAGAGCAGTATGAGGCGTATAAGAAGGTGGCCGTTGCCATGAAGGGCAAACCTGTGATTATCAGGACACTGGATATCGGCGGCGATAAAGAGATACCTTACATGGGGCTTAAAAAGGATGAGAATCCGTTCCTGGGATACCGGGCAATCCGCTTCTGCCTTGACAGAAAAGACGATATCTACCGCCCTCAGCTCCGTGCCCTCTTAAGAGCCAGCGCCTTCGGCAATATAAAGATTATGGTTCCCATGGTCACCTGCATTGAAGAATACAGGGAGGCAAGGGCGCTTGTAAACGACATCATAAAAGAACTGGATGAAAAAGGAATTGCCTGTAATAAAGAGATTCAGGTCGGTATTATGGTCGAGACGGCGGCAGCATCACTGATGGCTGATGTGTTTGCCAGGGAAGTTGATTTCTTCAGTATCGGCACCAATGACCTGACACAGTATACGATGTCGGTAGACCGGGGCAACGATAAGGTTTCTTACCTTTATTCCACATTCAACCCGGCTGTCCTTCGAAGCATCCGCCACATTATCGAGTGCGGACGCAGTGAGGGCATTATGGTGGGAATGTGCGGTGAGGCGGCCAGCGATCCGCTGATGATTCCACTGCTTCTGGCCTTTGGGCTTAACGAATTCAGTATGAGCGCGTCGGCCATTCTGAAGGCAAGAAAATATATTACCGAATACAGCGTGGAAGAGTTGAAAGCGGTTGCGGATAAGGCCATGAGCCTTGTGACGGCGGCCGAGATTGAACAGTTAATGAAAGAATTTGTCAGGGGTTGAGAAAGTGGCCGAAACACGGGTTACCGCCTTTTTTCCGACCGTGAATGAATATATCTGTTGCCGCCCGCAGCATGGCCGTTTTGCTGAGTTGTGAGCCGTAACATTTATCTGACTGAGGAGAAGAGGTGCCGCATAATTATAATTGTATCATTACAAATTATGATTATGCGGCACTTGGCATTGAGTGGCAATGAAAAGAACGCGAAGCGTGCTTTTCGTTGTTGATGCCCCTTTAAAAATACAGAAATACCGTAAAGGATGAAATTATGAC
>CATWBR010000287.1 GCA_958349075.1 uncultured Clostridium sp. | reverse complement strand
GTGTGTAATTTAGACAAGAAGAATGAAAGATAATGCAATTTTATGTGAAGTATTTTGAAATAATATGAAATAAATATTGCAAAAAATTGCAATATGTGATATTCTATATCACAGGAAGGAGAAAAATATGTCACAGTTCACAAATTCTATACCGGCGCAGAGGCAGCAGCAGATTTCAGATTACCTTAAGTCAAAATTCAGTATCTCCATCAAGGAAGCATCGGAACTCTGTAATGTATCGGAGGCGACAGCGAGGAGGGACCTGGATGATATGGCGGCTGCAGGCCTGCTGGAGAGGACACATGGAGGTGCGGTTCTCCATAAAGGGACGGGATTTGAAGAGTACCATGACGAGAAGATGAAAGCGATGATACCGGAGAAGACGAGGATTGCGAGGGAGGCCGTAACACTTATAAAAGACGGCGACAGCATTTTTCTCGATTCGGGCACAACCACGCTGATGCTGGGTCAGCAGCTTGATGGTATTAAGAAGCTGACCGTTGTGACGAACAACCTGGATATCGCTTCGACCGTCAAACTGGACAATTCTTCGACAATGATTATAACAGGGGGAGTCAGAAGGGACGGCTACAGTGTTTTGATAGGGGATATCGCGGAAGAGCTGGTCAGAAAGCTGTATGTGGATATCGCCTTTGTAGGAGCCGATGCCGTGAATTCCAAGAGCGGCGTTTATAACAGCAATTTTATGGAAATCGGAATTAAGAAAAGCATCATTGCCAGCGGCAAGAGGGCGGTACTGCTGGCGGACCACTCCAAATTTAAGCAGAAGGCCCTGGCTAAGATATGTGATATAGAAGAGTTTGATACGATCATTACAGATTCGGGGATCGATAAGGAGACCAGGGAATATCTGGATAAGAAGATACCCCATCTGATAGTTGTATAAGGAGGATACAGATTTATGAGTTGGCTGAAAGAGGTTATCGGTACGGAGAAGGCGATCATATCCATGCTCCATTTGCAGGCAATGCCTGGCGACCCCTACTATGACAAGGAGAAGGGAATTAAGTGGGTGGTGGAAAAGGCAAAAGAGGATCTGGACGCCCTTCAGGAGGGCGGAGTTGACGCGATTATGTTCAGTAATGAATACAGCCTCCCCTATCTTACGGAAGTAAAGAGGGAGACGGTCGCCGCTATGGGAAGAGTAATTGGAGAACTCCAGCCCTACATATCAATTCCATATGGCGTCAATGTTTTATGGGATCCGAAAGCTTCACTCGATTTGGCCGCAGCCGTCGATGCCAAATTCATAAGGGAAATCTTTACCGGTGTTTACGCCAGCGACTTCGGACTCTGGAACACCTGCTGCGGCGAGGTGGTCAGGCATCAGAGGGAGATTGGGGCGGAGCATGTGAAGCTCCTCTTTAACATCGTGCCGGAGGCAGCCAGATATCTGGCCGACAGGGAGATCAGGCAGATTGCAAAATCGACGGTCTTTAACTGCCGTCCCGACGCTCTATGTGTATCGGGACTGACGGCCGGCTCGCCGACGGACATGTCGACGCTTCAGGAAGTGAAGGCCGAAGTGCCGGAAACCGTTGTTCTGGCCAACACAGGATGCCGGAAGGAGACGATCGAGCGCCTGTTAAGCATTGCCGACGGAGCGGTTGTTGCAACCACCTTTAAATATGACGGTAAATTCGAAAACCAGGTTGATAAAAACCGGGTAAAAGAATTTATGGATATAGTTAGAAGTTTCAGAGGAGGAATGTAACATGATATCTGCAGAAGAAATTTATGACAGTGCACTCCACACCTTTGCCAACGAGGCAAATGCGGTCGCGAGGCTATCCGACACCGTCGACAGGGACAGTTATGTAAAAGCAGTGCAGATGATAGCGGAATGTGAGGGAAGGATCATCACAACGGGCTGCGGAACTTCCGGAGCCTGTGCAAAAAAGGTTTCCCAGGTGTTTAACTGTGTGGACAGAGCGTCCCAGTTTCTGAACCCGGCGGATGCCCCTCACGGAGATTACGGAATGATACGGCCGGGAGATATCGTCATTATTATTTCCAAGAGCGGAAAAACGACGGAGATGATAAATCTGATACCCGTTGCCAAAGCCAGGGGAGCCAGGATCATCACGGTGACCGAGAATCCCGGTTCGCCCATCGCTCTTGAAAGCGATCTAAACCTGATTCTTAGTACGGGTGAGGAGGCATGCCCTTACCAGTGCCTGTCCACAACCTCCGTCACTGCGGTATTTGCCCTGTTTGATGCAGTTTCAATCGGATGTATGCTGTATAACGGCATTGACAAAAACTATTTTAAACTCGTTCATCCGGCTGGGGGAGTCGGCGCAATGCTTTCTGCGGAGGAATAGAGGATGAAACGGATTGTGACGGAGAGCTATGAGGAAAGCAGCCGTGTTTTAGCCGATATGTTCGGGGAGGTGATACGGAATACGCAGCACCCTCTTCTGGGCTGTGCCACGGGAAGTTCGCCCATCGGACTGTACCGGTTCCTGACGGAGGACTACAGGGCGGGGAAACTCGACTTTTCCGGGGTGAGGACGATTAACCTGGACGAGTATGCCGGACTGCCAAGGAGCCATAACCAGAGCTTCGGATATTTTATGGATCGCCATCTGTTCTCAAAGGTCAATATAAAGGAAGAAAATATTATGCTGGCTGACGGGGCGGGAGATGAACAGGAACAGTGCAGGCGCTACGACAGCTTTCTGGAGAAGAATGACATCGACATCCTGGTGCTGGGAATCGGAGGCAACGGGCACGTCGGATTTAATGAACCGGCCGGTTTTTTTACCGCCAATACCCATGTAGTGGAACTTGAAGAGGAAACGATTCAGGCGAATTCCCGTTTTTTTGAACGCCTGGAGGATGTTCCGAAGAAGGCCATAACAATGGGGATGGCTGGAATTGTCAGGGCCCAAAAGGTGGTTTTGATTGCCTCGGGGACGGCCAAGGCGGAAGCAGTCGGACGTCTGTTTCAGGATGACAGGATCGATCCCATGCTCCCATGCAGCATTTTAAAGGTATGCCGCGACGCGGCGGTGATAATCGACAGGGAGCTGGAAGCGGAGATAAAATGACGGAGGATGTGATCCGCAACGCTATGGAGAGTAACAGATGGGGAAATATGTTTTAGGATTTGATTTCGGAACCCTGTCGTGCAGGGGAGTGGCCCTGAGGCTTGAGGATGGCCGGCTGATGGCCACGGCTGAGAGCCGTTATAAAAACGGGGTGATTTCCGGCATGATGCACCATAAAGCGATTCCGCTTCCGGATGAATGGTTTCTGCAGGATCCCGACGACTGGATACAGAGCATGTGTGCCGTAACGGCCCGCCTGCTGAAGGATTCCGGGATAGACCCGGAGGATGTGGCCGGTATCGGGACCGATTTTACAAGCTGCACCATGGTGCCTGTATACAGGGACGGTGTTCCCATATGTAAGGATCCCGGCCTGCGGGATTGTCCCAATGCATGGCCTAAGCTGTGGAAACATCACGGAGCACAGAAATATGCGGAGGAGATAGAAGCGTACGCCAGGGAACATACAACATGGCTGAAAGAGTATTTCGGAAACTCCGTCTCATCGGAGTGGATGTTCCCGAAGATTATGCAGGTAGTCCGGGAAGACCCCGCGATATACCGGAAGACGGATTTGTTTATGGAGGCGGTGGACTGGATTGTCTACTGGCTGACCGGAAATCTTAAAAGGACAGGGGGCATTCTGGGAGTAAACGCGTTTTGGATTAAGGGCAGGGGGTACCCGGACAAGGATTTCCTGAGGGCCCTTGAGCCGGAAATGGAAGATCTGACGGAGACAAAATTTGCAGGCGATATCATCGATGTCGGCGACTGCGCCGGCTTTCTCCGGGAGGAGGCGGCAAAAAAGCTGGGACTTACGGCGAAGGCCGTCGTGGCGGCCGGGCACAGCGACGGGGCAGTGGCTGGATGCGGGGCAGGCATAACGGAGAGCGGAAGCATGATGCTTGTAATGGGAACCTCCACCTGTCATCAGATGATGTACCGGGAATTCTGTTCATTCGACGGCCTCTGCTCGGTGGCTGCGGACGGAATGGTTCCCGGGCTTTACGGATATGAGTCGGGGCAGCCTGCTACGGGAGATTTGTTCCAGTGGTTTGCCGAAACTTCCGTCCCTCAGGAATACTATGAAAGAGCCGGGGAGGAAGGAAAGAGTATTCTGGCCTATCTGGGTGAGCTGGCGGAAAAGCTGGACCCGGGGGAGAGCGGCCTATTGGCCTTGGACTGGTTTAACGGGAACCGGAGTATCCTGTCCGACTACAATTTGTCGGGAGCCATTATCGGCCTCACGCTGCATTCCAAAACAGAAGAGATATACCGGGCTCTTGTGGAGGCCAATCTATTCGGCTCCAGGAGAATCCTTGAAAATTACAGAGATAACGGCGTTCCGATCAAAGCGATCTATGCGGTGGGAGGAATCGCCGGAAAAAGCCCGTGGATTATGCAGATGTGCGCGGACGTGTTCGGCCGGGAGGTAATTGTCCCCCGGATTGACAATGTGCCGGCCAGAGGAGCAGCGGCCTGTGCCGCCGTAGCCTTAGGTAAAGTATACGGATATCCGGGATGTGACGGTTTTGGCGAAGCTTCAAAACGCCTGATTCCGCGGGAGGCGGATACTTATACGCCGGACGGCCGGAAAAAGGAGCTGTACGATGAACTGTACGGTTATTACAGGAAATTACATGATATGTTCGGCGGCGATGATTCCTTTATGAAGGGGTTAAGGAATATCGGGCGGAGATAATCTGCTGTGTCTTTCATTTACGGCAGGGCATCGGAAGGGATGCCGTCAGGCGGTTTAGTTTCAGTTTCCGGAAACGTCATAACGGCGGAGGACGGGGCTGCAGCAATAAAATGTATAAGGAGGAACTATATGAAAAAAAGGTTACTATCGGCAGTTATGATCATTTCCATGGCAGCGGCGTCACTGGCCGGCTGCGGCGGTTCCAAGGGCGAAGAGACGAAGGCGGCCCAGGAAGCTGCGGGAACAGCGTCGGCAGGGGAAGAGGCCGATGCAGGCGCGGAGAAGACCGGTGCAGCAGAAGGCAAGAGTTATACGATTGCTACAGTAGTGAAGGACATGTCGGATCCGTGGTGTCTGCGCCATCAGGAGGGCGTGGATGAGTACGCGAAAGCAACAGGCCATAACTGCTATGTAAAGGGGCCGGCTAAAACGGATTCTGCAGAGCAGATCCAGGTAATTGAAACGTTGATAGAGCAGGATATTGACGCAATCTGCGTGGTTCCAATCGACCCGGAAGCATGCAAACCGGCTCTTGCCAAGGCGCGGGAGAAGGGAATCGTGGTCATTACCCATGAGGCGGAAGGCTTTGACGAGTGCGACTACGATCTGGAGGCATTTAACAACACTGAGTACGGTGAGGCCATGATGGATGAACTGGCAAAATCCATGGGAGAAGAAGGCCAGTATGTCACAATGGTGGCATTCCTGTCCTCCACTTCACACAATCAGTGGATGGATGCCGCAGTGGCGCACCAGAAATCGAATTATCCAAACATGGAGCTGATTCCCGAGGAGAGAATCGAGTGTGAAGATAATATGGATATGGCTTACAACAAGTCCAAAGAGATTATCAAGAAATATCCGGATATCAAAGGTTTTATCGGCGCATCCAGCTATGACCCGCCGGGAGCTGCAAAAGCCATCGATGAGCTTGGCATGACCGGCAAGATCTTTGCCGTAGGCACTGGTGTTCCATCCGTTTCCGGCCCTTATCTGGAATCCGGCTCCAACCCATGTGTGCTCTGCTGGGACCCGGCTTTATCGGGTGAAGCAATGTGCGAGCTGGCCGTTATGGTTCTGAATGGGGAAAAAGACAAGATCGCCACCGGGTTTGATCTGGGAATTGACGGATACGGCAGCATCAATGTGAACGGAACCGACATAAGCGGCAGCGCAATCCTTACAAT
>CATWBR010000286.1 GCA_958349075.1 uncultured Clostridium sp. | reverse complement strand
CATGCTCACAGTGGTAACGTCTTCTTAGAGCGATGATAATTTTATTCTGCATAACACCTCCTGATGAATCAAAAATAAAATATGACAGACTACTATCGGTCAAAAATGAATTATTATATTAAGTTTAGCTCATCATGTATGGCATTACAAGTCTGTTTTTTGATAAAAGGAAAGGAACATGATATGATTCAATTATTGCTCAATGCTCCTGTCTGGCGGTGTTCTTAAGCCGGAGAAAGGGGCCGCCGCAATCGTTGAAAGAAAAAGATTGTCAATTAGAATAAAGATGGCACGGTAATTGCTTATTATATTGGATGTAAACAAAAATCCATTTCCGACGATTAAAGCCAGAGGCAGATGTCTGGAAATGAAATATCAAAGGGGGTTTTTCTATGACTTACGCAATTCTAGGTTACGCAATGATAGCAATCATTGTCATTCTGCTGCTCACTAACAAGGCGAATCCGATTATGGCATTTATCATAATTCCGCCGATTATCGCACTGATAGCCGGATATTCCATTTCGGAAATTAACGATTTTATTAAAACCGGCGTTTCAGGTTCCATGGGGACCGCGCTTCTGGCTATGCTCTCCATCATCTTCTTCAGTATCATGACGGAGCAGGGCCTGTTTGACCCGGTTGTAAATTTCCTTGTATCAAAAGCGGGAGATAAGATTGCGGTCATTACCGTTGTTTCGGCCCTGATTGCACACTTTTCCCACCTGGACACCGGAACCACGAGCACTCTTCTGGTTACGATTCCGGCCATGCTCCCAATCTACAGGCGGGTCGGCATCGACAGGAAATATCTGTATCTCGTGGTGGTTCAGGCTATCGGCGTCATGAACCTGCTTCCCTGGGGCGGCGCCATCACACGTACCTGCGCCGTCACCGGTATGGATCCGGCGGCTATTACAAGAGTTCTGATGCCCTGTGTTATCGCCGGATTTATCTATAATATGGTAACGGCCTATTTTTACGGAAAACGTGCCCAGAGTAAGATCAGGGCCGGTATTCTTGACAAAGGGGAAGATGCGGTAGACGGTGACACGGGCCTGACCGTTGAGGAGAACCGTGAGACAAAGCTGAATCTGAAATACTGGATTAACTTAGCCTGGACCCTGATCATTATTGTACTTCTGTTCAAGGGAACCTTCGCAGGCTATTTGACCTTCATGTTTGCCGTAGCCGGTGCATTGCTGATCAATTACCGCACCGTAAAGGAGTGGAACGGTGTCATTGACAAGTATGCAAAGAACGCCATGCGGATCACCCTGGTCATGTTTGCGGCCGGCATCTTTTCAGGTATCCTGAACAACAGTGAAATGCTGACCGAGATGGCAGGCGTAGTTACCGCCCTGATTCCGTCCTCTATGGCACCGCTGTTTGCCATTATCTGCGGTGTAATTGCATTCATCTTTTCGATCCTTTTAGGCGCAGACGGTTTCCACTACGGTATGATGCCGCTGCTCATCAAGGCAGGCGAGGCATTTGGCTTTGCATCGACCGGTCTCGTTTATATCATGTGTATGGGCGCTGATGTGGTATCACAGCTCCGACCGGTCCAGGCTACATCCTGGATGACGGCAGGCATGTGTAATGTCGAATTTAAGGACGGCTTCATCAAGGCATTTCCAATTATTCTTGGCCTGTTTGCCGTCGAGGTTGTGGTTGGCATTCTATTTGGAATCATACCGATTCTGTAACCGGATTTTTAATTGAACAATAACTTTTTGTGACAGAAAAAGGAGAAAAATTATGATTATCGATAAATTGGAAAATGCTCCAAAATATTATTCAGTAAGTCCGCACCTGGAGTTTGTGTTCAGGTATTTGGAGGAGAACAGAGAGGCGCTTGTGAAAAATCCCATTGGAATCACGAAGTTTACGGAAAATGTCCAGGGCAAATGTATCGCTTACAATACCGTGGCAGGTTCCAGAAAATGGGAGTCCCATCTCGAATTTACCGATCTCCAGTACATGCTCCGGGGAACTGAGCGGGTTGGCTTTAATCATGAGGAAAACATGGTGAATTCTAAGAAACAGGATGGTAAGGATCAGATTCTCCATGAGGGCGGCGGAGATCAGATACTGCTGCCGGAAGGATATTTCATCGTCCTGTTCCCGGGTGAGGTACATATGTCGAAGCTGGCCGACGGCCCTTCCGCCCGTGTGGAGAAGGCCGCGTTTAAAATACGGCTTTAATTATTGAAAACAGAGGAGGCAATTATGAGACAGAAACCGTTATATGCTTATATCGGGACATACACAACAGAAAATTCCAAGGGAAACCGCAATGCACACGGAGTGGGAATTTATGTATACAGAATCAGCCGCGAGGATGGAACCTGGGAGCTGGTTCAGGAGATGCCGGCTCTGAATCCGGCGGTGCTTCAGTTTGGAAAAGAACAAAAATACGTTTACTGTGTCAATAGCAACAGCGGGGGAATTACTTCCTTTGAGAGGGATGAAGAGAGCGGAAAGCTGAAGGAGATTAACCGGGCTGTGACGGACGGAAACAACATCATGATTATGTCGGTGGATGAAGCCGGTGATTTTATGGCAACGGGAGATCACAAGGGAATTGTGAACCTGTTCCGGCTCAATGAAGACGGTTCCATCGGAGAGAAGACGGACGGCTTTGTTCTGCCGGGGGAAACGGGGCCGTTAAATGACAGGATTCAGCCATGGTCCAGGCCGCATCATGTCCCCTTTTCTCCGGACGGCAGATTTGTGCTGATCGCCGACAAGGGACTGGACATTGTCCACAGCTACGCCGTTGACCGGAATGAAGGAAAGCTGGCTTTGGTGCAGCAGCTAAAGTGTCATGGCGCTTCCTGCCCGCGCCATCTCTGGTTTCATCCCAACCGGAAATGGGTTTATGTAAATACGGAATACACGTCCACGATTATTGCCTGTCATTATGATAGGGACAGGGGGGAGCTGGCTCCGTTCCAGGTGGTGCCGGCGCTGCCGGATGATTATTTTGATGTGAATACCATGACCTCGGAGCTGGCGGTTCATCCTAACGGAAAATTTCTCTATATTTCCAACCGCCGCGCAGACACTATCGGAGCTTTTTCCATAGACAGTGAGACCGGCCGTCTGGCTCCTGTGGGATGGGTGCCCTGCGGGGGAAAGAAACCGAGATTTTTTGCGGTTGAGCCGGGCGGAAAGTATCTCTTTAACGGAAACCAGTCCAGCGACACCATTACCCTGTTTGAAATCGATCAGGCAACAGGGGCATTGACCGATACGGGAAAAGTTCTGGATACGCCGACACCGGTGTGGATCCTATTCACGGATGCGGTGCCATGTGTGGATAACTTCGGAGCCGGGAAATAAGTTTATGGTTCAGGAAAGCATAACTTCGGGAAGGGAAAACGATGAAGGCGATAGAATAAGAAACAGGAGGAGAAAGTTATGAAGACGATCATCTGCGGCAGAAGACGGCCGGAGGCTATTGGGACAGAAATCAGTGATAACGGATTTCACTACCGTCTGGACTTTACCTGGGCAAGGTGGCCTGAAGGACTGGAAGGCGTGCATACCTTAAACGGATGTTTTGACAAGGAGGGGAACCTCTATGTGGCTACGGACAATATGGAGCATCCGGTGGTGGTATTTACTCCGGACGGCCATTACATAAGGAGTATCGGGAGAGGACTTTTCAAGAAGGCGCACAGTGTCTTCCTGACACCGTCGGGAACCATCCTGACGGCGGATACCAGCGCAGGTTACCATGTGATCCGGGAGATGACCATGGAGGGAAGGCTTGTCAGAGACTTTGGAACCCTGGGGCGGCCCGGAGATTCCGGATACGACATCAATTATCTGGATATCCTCACACGGGAAGGGCGTGTGCCCGGTGATCCGGTGTGGCTAAAACGGGCGGAGGCCAATGCAAGACTGGACAGTGTGAAAAAAATGGGGTCTCCGTTCTGCCGGCCATGTGCCATGGTGATGAATGAAGACGGCGAGTATTTCGCTGCCGACGGATACGGCAATGATGCGGTCCACCGCTTTAAAGCCGATGGAACCTATGATATATCATGGGGCGGACCGGGGAAAGAGCCGGGCCGGTTCCGGCTGGTACATGATGTGCGGATAGATAAGATGGGCCGTGTATGGGTGACGGACAGAGAAAACCGCCGGGTCCAGATCTTTACCCGGGAGGGGGAGCTTCTGGCGGTCGTGGCGGGGAATCTCATGCGGACCGGCGCGGTGTGGACGGACGACACCTACGCATATATCGGGGAGCTGGACGGTGGAATCACGATCCTCGACATGGAGTTAAACGTCTGTGCACAGCTTGGCTGCCCCGGCTCCGTCATTCATGCGCATGGGCTTACCGTTGATAAAGACGGGAATATATTTGTCCTGACCAATAAAAAGAATGCAAATAATATCCTGAGACTTGTCCGGGAGAAGGAGCGGAGGGAGGAACTTTAGTATGGGAACAAAATTTACATTTTACGGAGCCATGTGTGTGCTGGTGGAGAGAAGTGATGGGAAGAAGCTGCTGTTTGATCCCTATATTACGGAAAACCCGCAGACGAGTGTTCCTTTAAAGGATTTTTTTGATATTGACTATCTGTTTGTAACCCATAATGCGGGAGATCATTTTGGGGATTCCGACGTCATTATGCAGAATGCAAAAAAGGCTGTCTTATTCAGCGGCAAGGATGTGAACCGCCATGTGCAGAGACTGGTGAAGCTGCCGCGGGAACGGTGGTTTGGAACGATTTACGGCGATTACAGAAAGCTGGATGAAATGACGGCCGTACACACGGTGAGCGCGCTCCACCGCTCTAAGGAGACGACGAACGGCGTGGAAGCCTCCCATCCGGCTTTCGGTTTCATCGTGGAGGTGGAGCCGGGGGTAGTTTACTACCATGTGGGGGATACCTGCCTGTTCAGCGATATGCGGATGTACCGGGAACTGTACCATCCCAATGTCATGACCGTAGGGATCTCCAGTTTCAAAACGCCTTATCCGCCCTGTGAGATGCCGGCCAGGGAGGCGGCATTTGCAGTCTCCTATGTAGGGCCGGAGGTTGTGATTCCGACCCATTATCCCGAGGGAAGCACGGCGCCGGAAGAATTTAAGAGGCATATGGAGACCCTGGCTCCCCGGGTAACCGTCAAAGGCGGGATCGGAAAACCCTTCCTTTACATACCTCACAGAATAGAGGATGCAGTATGAGGCCTGAGAAATCCCTGTCCGCCAGGGTACGAAATGGAGAATGCTGCTTTGGCCTTTCCGTGGTAATTCCCTATCCCTCCGTCATAGAACTTGCGTCCCTGGCCGGTTATGACTTTGTCCGTATAGATTGGGAGCATGCGCTCTTTGGTGCGGAGGAGTTAAGAGCCCTCCTGACAGCGGCCAGGCTTATGGGAATGCCCTGCCAGATACGGGTGCCAAACCTGACGATGATCATGCCCCTTCTCGGTCAGGAACCGGATGGGATTATGATCCCTCACACAGAGTGTGCGGAGGCGGCCAGGGCGGCTGTGGAGGCCTGTAGATTTGCGCCTCTCGGCCGGCGCGGCATGGATGGAAATACGAGGCGGATACGCTGCGAAGGAATGGGACGGACGGAGTATATGGATTATGCTGCGGAAAATCTGGATGTAATTGTGCAGATCGAGAGCCGACCGGCTATGGAGAGAATTGATGAAATCCTTTCTCTGGAAGGCATAAGCATGGCGGCTACCGGCCGTGCGGATCTGTCCCAGGAATTGGGAGTACCGGGAGATAAAAATCATCCGGACGTGATCGCGGCAGAGAATTTTATTATCAGGAAAACCCTGGAGCATGGTAAAATCCCGGCCGTTGCGGCAGATTCTGCCGGACGGGTCAGGGAGCTTTATGAAATGGGCGTCCGCTGTTTCCTGACAGGGAAAGACGAGGCGCTGTTAGATAAAGTGATAAAGAAAAATCTGTCGGAAATGAGAGGATTTAATAATAACAAAGTTTAAGGAGGTCTGCATTG
>CATWBR010000285.1 GCA_958349075.1 uncultured Clostridium sp. | reverse complement strand
AGTGTGAATATAGTGAATTCTTTGAAAAAAATGAATGGGCGCGGAGAAAAGCTGACCGCCGGATTTAATCTGGGAGAATTCTTAAAAAGTAAATTATTTGTCGGCATGATTCTGGTAGCGGTTATGGCCGTGCTGATGCCGATTATCGGATTTATACCGGTTTCATTCCTGTTCCTGATCGCCTACGGCGTTCTTTTAGGGGAGAGGAGAATCGGGTTTCTGGTTATTGTGGCTCTTATTATTACGGCTGTCCTCTACTTACTGTTCCAGGGAGCGCTTGATATCATGCTCGCAAGAGGTACCGGTATTTTCCGAGAGTTTGCATTGTTCTTTGAAACAAAACTGCCATTTTAAGGAAGGAGTGTAAGGTATGTTTGATTTATTACTGACTGGTTTAAAAATAGTATTTACGCCTTCTACATTTTTCCTTTTAGTAGCAGGTACGGTTTTAGGTGTTATATTCGGGGCGATGCCGGGCGTAAGCGCATCGATGGCGGTTGCCCTGGCTCTTCCATTTGCCTATGCGATGAATCCGGTTATTGCGATTGCGTTCCTGGTTTCCGTATATTGTGCATCGATTACAGGCGGCGGCATCACGGCGATTCTGTTCCGTATTCCGGGAACACCGTCCAGTGCGCCCACCACGTTTGACGGTTATCCGATGGCCCAGAGGGGAGAGGCGGGCAAAGCGCTTGGTTTTTCGCTGATAGCGTCTGCCGTAGGCGGTCTTGTTGCCGCATTTGCCATGGCTCTCGTATCTCCTCAGCTTGCAACGGTAGCCCTGCAGTTCGGCCCGTCCGAGCTGTTTGCAGTATCTTTCCTCGGACTCTCCGTCCTGTCCTGTCTGGACAGCGACAATATTGTGAAAACATTAATTTCCGGACTTTTAGGCCTGCTTCTTGCCTGTGTCGGAATGGATCCGATGCTTGGAATCGCACGGTTCACCTGGGGCAACTCCACATTGCTTTCCGGTATTGAGATGATTCCGGTCATGATTGGTCTTTTTGCCGTGACCGAGGTTCTCAAACAGACGGTTAAGCCAAAGAAGATTGACACGGAAAAAGATGCAACGGGCAAATCATCCGGAAAGATGAAAACGGTTCTCCCAAGCTTCCGGGAAGTATGGGAAACAAAGTTTACGATGGCCCGTTCTTCCGTAATCGGTACGATTGTAGGTATCCTTCCCGGCGCCGGTGCAACTATTGCTTCCTTCTTATCCTATGCGATTGAGAAGAAGGTTTCCAAACATCCGGAAAAACTGGGAACCGGTATTCCGGACGGCATCGTGGCCTCCGAGGCAGCCAACAATGCGGCTACCGGCGGTTCGATGGTTCCTCTGCTTTCCCTGGGTATCCCGGGAGGAAACGCCGCGGCTATCATGATGACGGCCCTCGTAATCAAAGGCGTTCAGATTGGACCTATGCTTGTTAAGACTCAGCCTGAGTATCTGGCATCCGTATTTGGTTCCATGCTTGTAACAAATATTATCATGGTAATCGTAGCAATGGCAGTGGCGAAGGTATTCGCCAGAATCCTTTCCGTGCCCTACAGTATCCTTGGTCCTGTCATCATTATGATGGCTGCAATCGGTGCCTATGCGCTGAACAATAATACGGGCGACGTTGCCCTGATGGCAGGCGCCGGAATTATCGGATATATGTTTGTAAAGCTGGGATACAATTCAGCCGCCCTGGTGCTCGGTCTTGTACTCGGACAGATGTGTGAATCCAACTTCCGCCGCGCGTACACACTGACAAACGGAAGCATGTCGGCAATTTTCACCAAGCCGATCACCGCAGTTATCATGATTTGCTGTATCATCATGCTGATTTATCCTTTTGTGAAACCTCTTTTTGTAAAGAATAAAGCAAAAAGCAAATAGATGCGGTAACCTGCGTTCTTTCAGCAGGCTGCCGGCTATGCAGGAACCCCGGCTGACATCTCACTCTGTAGACGCAGAGTAAGGTCAGCCGGGGTTCTTGATACGGTTATAGGAATGGATTTTCCACTTCAACCAGGATGTTGATGAAATCGCGCATATATTTAGTCAGATACAGATTCTTTCGGTGGCAGATATAGCAGTGGCGCTGGCTGTCGGTGTTGAGAATCGGATATGTAACGGACTTTTGCTGCATCTCGGGTGTCTTCTCGATATAGTTTTTGGGGCATATCATGACGGCGTCGCAGGCAATGCAGACTTTTTTCTCCACCTCGATGCTGACCGTCTCCAGAATGATCTTCGGATGCATGTCGTTGGTGATGAATAGATTATCC
Source organism: uncultured Clostridium sp. (assembly GCA_958349075.1). Lineage (GTDB taxonomy): Bacteria > Bacillota > Clostridia > Lachnospirales > Lachnospiraceae > Otoolea. The sequence continues at coordinate 3,730 of CATWBR010000285.1, read as the reverse complement.
TGGACCGCTCTTACGCTGTGTCCGGGCCTGTTGGAGACAAACTTCTCATTGCGGGCCTCCGTGATCTGGATGGGCGTCCCCTCTGGAATCCGTTTGGCCAGGGCCGTATTTCTGGAAGTCAGCAGGACGAGATCCTCGTTCTCCACCAGGATGTATTTAAGCTCGCTGTGCCGGGCGGTGGTTGTCATGCAGGCCATATCCACGGTTCCGTCCAGTACCATATTCTCCATCAGTCCGGAACCCTGTTCAAACACCTCGACATCCACATAGGGATACATCTTGAAAAATTTGGGAAGCACGTAGGGGAGCACCTGCATTCCTCTCTGTACAGGAACGCCAAACCGGAGTTTACCGTGATCCTCCTGTGTAATCTCCTCAATCTCTTTAGCGAGATTGGCATTGATGGTCAGAATTTGCTGGGCAGCTTCCATATATTTTTCACCGGCATAGGTCAGTGTGAGAGGTTCGGTGGAACGGTTAAAAATCGGTGTTCCCAGATTGGTCTCCACGAGTTTGATCATCTGGCTCAGAGAAGGCTGGGATACATAGAGCTTTTTTGCCGCACCGGTGATACTTCCTTCCTGAAGGACAGTGAGCATGTACTGGGCATGTTTAAGATTCATTTGATATTCCCCCGTCTGTGTTTGCTTTTGCAGCGGCCGAAACGGCGCTGTGATACGATCATATCATTTCCGGTAAAAAATAGCAATGACTGAGTTTGGATAACAGAGTGCTGCGAACCGTAACAGTTACTGTTCACACCGTGCCCGGTAACACGCTGCGCGCTGCTGATTATTAAAAGGAACGGTAACCAATTACCACTTTGACACCGCTCTGCCCGGAGGGTATAATGAATTAGAAAAGGGGGATGATGGGTTTGAAAGAACAATATAAAAAACTGCTCGCGATATACTGCACGATGTTTAAAATAGGCTGTTTTACATTTGGGGGCGGATGGAGCATTATCGCCCAGATAGAAGACGAGTTCTGCAGAAAAAGAGACTGGGTGACCGAGGAGCAGATCCTGGATTTTATGTCTGTAGCGAAGTCTCTGCCTGGCATCATGATTGTCAATTATTCGGTCCTGTTCGGCTATACGGTGGCAGGTATTCCGGGAGCATTTGCCGCCTCCTTCGGCCTTGTTTCACCGGCAGTGATTGTCATTGCGGTTATCACTAATTTTTATGATATTTTCTGTAATAACCCCTATGTAATACGGATGATGAACGGAGTCAGAAGCGCCGTTATTCCGGTCATCATCGGAGCGGCATGGAAGTTAAAAAAGAATGCTTTGACGGACAGGGCAACCTATCTCATAGGAATTATCGTCACCGTCATCTGTGTGGTTTCCGATCTGAATAAGCTGGCGATTGTCGTCCTGTGCGGACTGCTCGGAATCGCAATGTATGTAAGGGAGAGGAGAGGCCGTGGCAGAGATTTATCTTAAACTGGTATTTGCATTTATACGGATTGGGTTTTGCAGCTTCGGCGGCCTTACGATGATCCCCGTCATCCTGGATGAGGTGACGGCAAACGGATGGATGACCGAAGCGCAGGTAATGGATGTCATGGCGCTGGCCGAGATTACGCCGGGCTCCATGGGAATCAACTGCGCTACCTTTGTCGGTTACCGGATTGACGGCATTCCCTGCGCTCTGCTCAGCAGTCTTGGAGTGATGGTTCCCTCCCTGACTCTCTGCATGCTGGCCGCCCATTTCCTGAAACGCTTAAAGGGAAACCCATGGATGGAACACGCGCTGTGGGGAATCCGCCCGGCCTGCGTGGGAATGCTGGCTGCGGTTGTGATTACGCTCAGCGGCAGCACGTTTATGGGAGGCGGTTTTGCAGTTCACTGGAATCTTGTCATCATAGCCCTTATTACCGGCGGCGCCATGTATAAGTTCCGTCTGTCGGTGCCGAAGACCATGCTGCTGGCCGCGGTGCTGGGGCTTCTGATAGGATAGGTTGAAAAATGAGAACGCCGCCGGACGGCCGGGGGGATGAGTCTTCAGTCCCAGGATTTACTTTGAACGCGGGTGGGGAATCCGGGCAGAAAATGTTCCTGCGGGAAACGCTCGCGCTCTTTGGAGTACATAGCAGTACTAAGGCGCCAAAAACGCCGCCTAAGTACTGATGAACTCCCAGGTTCCCTCCGGAATCATTTTCTCCCTTCTTCCCCACAGGCAGGTTATGACCCGGGACTGAAGACGCGAAGGTTTTCGCTATCCAGCTCCTCGGCCTGCGGCCGCTGATTTCGGACGGGGCCGAGCCCTGCCCGGTCTTCAGCCCGTCGACAAACTGCTTGGGGAAGATAGGCGAACCTATTATTCAGAAAGTATTCCGCGAGGTGTTTTCTGTGCACGGAGTGAACAGAAATGAAACTTTAATTTTTTTCTCCGGATTCCCCCTCACCATAACCTCCCGCTGGGACTGAAGACTCATATACAACTTCCCATCACCCCGTCCGCCGTCTTACAGAGGCATCCTCCCCATCTCAACTAAATCCCACACAATTCAGTTGACTCCCTTTCCCATTTGCATTATAATACCATTATCTATGGACGAAAGAGGGTACTGTCATGTTAAAGAGTATGACCGGGTTCGGACGTTGTGAAATTGCAACGGAAGAATATAAGATTTCAGTGGAGATGAAGGCGGTGAACCACCGTTATCTGGATCTGAGCATCAAGATGCCGAAGAAGTTTAATTTCTTTGAAGCAGGGATCAGAAACCTGTTAAAGAAGTATATTCAGCGCGGCAAGGTGGATCTGTTTATTTCCTATGAAGACTATACCGAAGACCGGATGTCTCTTAATTATAATGCCTCTCTGGCGGCAGAATACATGGAATATTTCCGCAGAATGTCGGAGCAGTTCGGTATCGATAACGATGTCCGGGTGTCGTCGCTGGCAAGATTTCCTGAGATCCTTACCATGGAACAGGAGCCGGAGGACGAGGAGCATATGTGGAAGATTCTGGAGGAGGCCGTAAGCGGGGCCGCCGTCAGGTTTGTAGACAGCAGAATCACGGAAGGCGAGAACCTGAAGAATGATCTTCTCGGTAAGCTTGACTATATGACCGGTCTGGTGGACGAGGTTGAGAAACGCTCGCCGAAAATCATGGATGAATACAGAACCAGGCTGGAAGAGAAGGTGAGAGAGCTTTTGGAGAGTTCTTCCATCGACGAAGGAAGAATCGCCGCAGAAGTTACTATTTTTGCCGATAAGATTTGTACCGATGAGGAGACCGTGCGTCTCAGAAGCCATATTGAGGCTACGAAGGCGGAACTGACTGCCGGCGGAAGCGTAGGCAGAAAACTCGATTTTATCGCCCAGGAGATGAACCGCGAGGCCAACACGATCCTTTCCAAGGCCAATGATCTGGAAGTGTCCGACAAGGCGATTGCCCTGAAGACCGAGATTGAGAAGGTCAGGGAACAGATTCAGAATATTGAGTAATGACAATTAAGACAGACGGAGACTTGTATGATGAATGATCAGGGAGTTTTAGTGGTTGTTTCCGGATTCTCGGGCGCAGGCAAAGGGACGTTAATGAAGGCCCTTCTTACAAAATATGATAACTATGCTTTATCAATTTCCGCAACAACCCGCGGCCCAAGGGACGGAGAAGAAGACGGAAGAGAATATTTTTTCAAAACACGAGAAGAATTTGAAGAGATGATAGAGAACGATCTGCTGGTGGAGTATGCCCAGTATGTCGGGAATTACTA
>CATWBR010000284.1 GCA_958349075.1 uncultured Clostridium sp. | reverse complement strand
TATCAGGGCAACCGTGACGGTCAGGGCGGAGGCTATCAGGGTAACCGCGGAGGCTATCAGGGCAACCGTGACGGCCAGGGCGGCAGAGGTACCGGCGCTCCCAAGCCATCATTTGACGGACCTGTAGTACAGAAACCACAGAATAATAAGCAGAATAAGAATGCTTATAAGGGTGATAAATACGATAAGAAGAACCACGATGACGGAACGCACGCAAAACAGGGCAAGGGCGGAAAGAATACGAAGGCTCCTGTACTGCTGCCGCAGCCACGCAAAGAAGAGCCAAAGGTGGAAGTGGTTAAGACCATCATCATTCCTGAGGTAATTACGATCAAAGAGCTGGCTGAGAAGATGAAGCTGCAGCCGTCCGTAATTGTAAAGAAACTGTTCCTTCAGGGTAAAGTTGTCACCATCAACCAGGAAGTGGATTACAACCAGGCAGAAGAGATTGCCATGGAATTTGACGTACTCTGCGAGATGGAAGTAAAGATCGATGTCATCGAGGAACTGCTGAAAGAGGAAGACGAGAATGAGGCGGATATGGCTGAAAGACCGCCGGTAGTCTGCGTAATGGGTCACGTTGACCATGGTAAAACCTCTCTTCTGGACGCGATCCGCCAGACCAATGTAACAGCCAAAGAGGCAGGCGGCATCACTCAGCATATCGGTGCTTACATGGTGGAAATTAATGGACAGCAAATCACGTTCTTAGATACACCCGGCCATGAGGCATTCACGGCAATGCGTATGAGAGGCGCCAAGTCCACAGATATCGCAATTCTCGTAGTTGCGGCAGACGACGGCGTTATGCCTCAGACGATCGAGGCGATTAACCATGCCAAAGCGGCAGGCGTTGAGATTATCGTTGCAGTGAACAAGATCGATAAGCCAAGCGCCAATATTGAGAAAGTAAAACAGGAATTAATCGAATACGAACTCGTTTCAGAGGACTGGGGCGGCAGCACGATTTTCGTTCCCGTATCGGCCCATACCAAGGAAGGTATCCCGGAACTTCTTGAGATGATTCTGCTTACCGCCGAAGTAAAAGAATTAAAGGCAAATCCGGACCGTACGGCCAGAGGACTTGTAATTGAGGCAGAGCTTGATAAGGGCAAAGGCCCTGTTGCCACTGTCCTTGTCCAGAAGGGTACACTCCATGTGGGAGATCCGATTGCGGCCGGCGCCTGCTATGGTAAGGTGCGTGCAATGATGGATGATAAGGGACGCCGTGTTAAAGAGGCGACTCCGTCCACACCGGTTGAGATTCTGGGACTGAACGACGTGCCGAAGGCAGGTGAAGTATTTGTTGCAACTCCAAGCGAGAAAGAAGCAAGAAGCTTTGCGGAAACATTTATTTCCGAGGGTAAGAATAAATTAATTGAAGATACTAAGGCTAAATTATCATTAGACGATCTGTTCTCACAGATCAAAGCCGGAAACGTCAAAGAACTTCCGATCATCGTAAAAGCGGATGTACAGGGTTCGGTAGAGGCAGTAAAACAGAGCCTTGTCAAACTGTCCAACGAAGAGGTAATGGTAAAAGTCATCCATGGCGGTGTCGGCACGATCAACGAGTCCGATGTCAGCCTGGCAGCGGCATCCAACGCCATCATTATCGGTTTCAACGTGCGTCCTGACGCTACGGCGAAATCCATCGCAGAGCGCGAGAAAGTGGATATGCGTCTGTACCGCGTAATTTACCAGGCTATTGAGGACGTGGAAGCAGCCATGAAGGGAATGTTAGACCCAATCTACGAAGAGCAGATCATCGGCCATGCCGTGGTACGCCAGACCTTCAAGGCATCCGGTGTCGGAACCATTGCCGGTTCCTATATTCTGGACGGTAAGTTCCAGAGAGGCTGCAAGGTGAGAATTACCCGCGACGGCGAGCAGACCTTTGACGGCCCGCTGGCATCCCTCAAGAGATTTAAGGACGATGTCAAGGAAGTCAACGCTGGATATGAATGCGGTCTTGTATTTGAGAAGTTTAACGACATCCAGGAAGACGATATGATCGAGGCATACGCAATGGTAGAAGTTCCCCGCTAAGGGGAACTCTGCCTGACTGATGACGGCGCCCGGCAATTTTGCACCGTTAGAAAGAGAGGCATGAAACATGCGCAAAAACAGCATAAAAAACACTAGAATCAACAGCGAAGTCCAGAGAGAACTGAGTGAGATTATCAGCCGTGAATTAAAGGATCCCAGAATCCATCCGATGACTACCGTCATAGCGGTGGAGGTAACTCCGGATCTGAAGTTATGTAAGGCGTATATCAGTGTACTCGGCAATGAAGAGGCCGGCAAAGATACGATTCAGGGACTTAAAAGCGCGGTGGGTTTTATCCGCACCCAGTTAGCCAGAAGAATCAATCTGCGGAACACTCCGGAGCTCACCTTTATCCTGGATCAGTCGATTGAGTATGGTGTCAATATGACAAGGCTGATCAACGAAGTGACGGCGGGCCTGAGTGATGAAACGCAGACGGAAGAGGAAATCGGAGAAGAAGCTCCTGAGGAGGATTCCGAAGAATAGTCCATGACATTGCTTAAGCGGGAGATGATATAGAGGATGAGTAATTTATTAAATGAAGTACTTGACGGTGTGAACAGTGTTGTCCTTTTGGGACATCTCCATCCGGATGGCGACTGTGTCGGCACCTGTCTGGGAATGTATAATTATCTGTCGGAAAATTATCCGCAGCTTACCGTGGAACTTTTTCTGGACCATCCGGCTGCAAAGTTTTCATATTTGAAAAACTTTGATCGGATTAAAACGGAGTGGGAAGACGGACGCACCTATGATCTGTGCATCACGATGGACAGCAGCGATACGGAGCGGCTCGGCGTTTTCCTCCCGTATTTTGAGACGGCCGGAAAGACGTTCTGCATTGATCACCATGTGACCAATGTGGGTTTTGCAGAAAAGAACCATATTATTTCTACAGCCAGCTCCAGCAGCGAGGTCCTGTTCGGTTTACTGGCCGAGGATCGGATCAGCAAAGAGACGGCAGAGTGCCTCTACACCGGCATAGTCCATGACACCGGAGTTTTTAAATACAGCAATACCTCCAAAAAGACAATGGAGATTGCCGGAAAACTGGTGGATAAGGGACTGAACAGCGCTAAAATCATAGATGACAGTTTCTACCGCAGGACCTATGTCCAGAACCAGGTTTTGGGCCGTGCGCTTTTGGAAAGTTTTCTGTTTATGGACGGCCGCTGTATTTTCACCGCACTGAAACAGAGGGAGCTGGATTTTTACGGAGCCGACAGCAATGATCTGGATGGGATTATCGACCAGCTCAGAATCACGGAAGGTGTCGAGTGCGCCGTATTTATTTACGAAAAAGAACCGCATGTATATAAGGTAAGTATGCGTTCCAATGATTATGTGGACGTCAGCAAAATCGCATCCTACTTTGGAGGAGGCGGGCACGTGCGGGCAGCCGGATGTACGATGGGCGGCAGCGCCTATGATGTGCTGAATAACCTTTCAAAGCATATTGAACAGCAGATGAAAGAGCATGAAGACAAATGATCCATGGAATAATTAACATATATAAAGAACCGGGATATACTTCCCATGATGTGGTTGCAAAACTGCGGGGGATTTTAAAACAGAAAAAAATCGGTCATACGGGGACACTGGATCCGGCAGCGGAGGGAGTGCTTCCCGTATGTCTCGGAAAAGGCACAAAACTCTGCGACATGATGACGGATAAGAGAAAAACTTACCGCGCCGTTATGCTGCTGGGCACCGAGACCGACACACAGGATACGACGGGCACCGTGCTCCGCGAGAGAAGTACAGGGGAGCTGACGGAAGAACAGGTGAGGGAAGCCGTGCTGGGATTTATCGGCCATTACGAGCAGATCCCGCCGATGTATTCCGCCTTGAAGGTGAACGGCAAAAAGCTTTATGAGCTGGCCCGCCAGGGAAAAGAAGTGGAAAGAAAAGCCAGGCCGGTGGAGATCTACAGTCTGGAGATTGAGAAGATGGACCTTCCAAGGGTCACGATGAGCGTCAACTGCTCCAAGGGTACCTATATCCGCACACTGTGTTACGATATCGGTAATGTGCTCGGATGCGGAGGCTGTATGGAGAAGCTGGTCAGGACCAAGGTCGATCGCTTTGAGATTACTGAGAGTTTACGCCTTGATGAGGTGGAAGCTCTCACCGCTTCAGGAAAGCTGGATGAAAAGATTGTGCCGGTTGATCAGATGTTCTCCTCTCTGCCGGAATTTATCTCTGGAGGGGAGGAACTGGACAGGCTTTTGCACAACGGCAATTTTTTCTCCCGGGAGTTTATTCCGGGAACGCTTGTGGATGAATGGATGCAGAAGCTTCAGGGGGATACGGAACACACGGCGGAAACCGTGGAAGATGGAGAAACCGTGGAATCTGGGGAAAGCAGCGGAGATACCGCACAGAAACTGCAGATTCGCGTTTATGACAGCGGACGCCGGTTTGTGGGCATTTATGCATACGTTGAAGAGGAAAAAAAGTGGAAACCAAAGAAGATTTTTCTGGGAGGAGATTGAGATGCAGTACATTACCGGTACCAGAGAATTTCATATAGAAGAACCGACCGTTGTCACGCTGGGCAAATTCGACGGCCTTCACAGAGGCCATCAGAAGCTGCTGAGCGAAGTGTTCCGCTTCAGGGAAAAGGGATATAAGACAGCCGTTTTTACATTTGAAACAGCTCCCGGGACTCTGATGAAGGGAAAACTTCAAACGATGATCACGACGAACGCCGAGAGAAGGGAGAACCTTCAGCAGGCGGGGATCGACTATCTTGTAGAGTATCCGTTCAACCAGGAAGTCGCACATATGCAGCCTGAGGAATTTATTTCCCATATCCTGGCAGGCCAGATGAAGGCGAAAGCCATTGTTACCGGCACTGATTTCCATTTTGGATATCAGCGGCAGGGTGACGTGGAACTCTTAAAAAGGCTGGCGTCCCAATACGGCTATGAGATGATTGTCGTGGATAAAGCGCTGGACGGTGAAAGAGAGATAAGCAGTACTTATATTAGAGAGGAACTGGCCGCAGGTAATATCAAAAAGGCCAACGAACTGCTCGGATACACCTATATGATCCATGGCCGTGTAATCCACGGCAGGCATCTTGGCTCAACCCTCGGTTTTCCGACCGTCAATATCGAACCCAGGGAGCAGAAACATCTGCCCGCCTTCGGTGTCTACCTGTCCGAGGTGGTGATAGACGGTGAGCTTTACAAAGGGATCACGAATATAGGAAGAAAACCTACGATAGAGGGGCAGCACCCGGTGGGCGTGGAGACTTATATTTATGATCTGAATGCAGATTTGTATGATAAATGGATTGAGGTAAGGCTGACGGACTTCATCCGCCCGGAACTGAAATTTTCTGGTGTGGAGGAGCTGAAGGAGAGAGTGCTGGCCGATAAAGAGGCAGGACGGAAAATGCATGAGAGGGCAGAGCGGTAATTGCCCAATAGAGAGAGCCGGAAGGTTACATTATGTGATGTACCTTACGGCTCTTTTTGCATTTTTATAGTTAAATCCATCTTCCTACTTCCTCGCAGACGAGCTTTATATATCCGCTCAGGGACATATCGCTGCATCCCACAACCGTATGATGGCAATGCTGGCTGACGGGGATTAGAATTTTGTGGGCGCGGCTGCTTCCGATAGCGGAGGACATCGCCGGTGTAATCTCACCGAGCAGGGAATCTGCAATGACGATACCCAGGGGACCGATAATAAGATCGGCGTCCCGGCAGGCGACAAACACGGGATTTTCTCCGGTTGCACCCTGATCGGCTCCTGCCTTCAGCATGGCGGAGGTGGCGATACTGTTGGTGCCGATGGCGGTTAGAGGCAGATCCGGGTATGTATTCTTCAACTGCTCCACCACTGTTTTTCCCATCCGGCCGCCCTGGCCGTCAATAACTACGATTTTTTTCATAAAAATTGACGAATCCTTTCCGCTTTTTAAAATAATATCCCAGTATATTTTTACCAGCATATCAT
>CATWBR010000283.1 GCA_958349075.1 uncultured Clostridium sp. | reverse complement strand
GTGAATATGATATAATGTGCACGAAGTGGACATTATAACTGAAAAAAACAGACTGAAACAATTGTTTAGTATTTTCTATAGAAGGAACAGGCAGAATGAGAAAAACGATAAAGAAAGCAATAATTTTACTGGTGATATTCGTGGTGGCTCTGGCCGCCTATTTTATATGGTCTTCAAAAAAAGGAGATGACGGCGCCGTCTACACGTCGATTGAGGACGCCAATCTTCCGGTAGCTTATATGGAGCTGTTTGGGAGCAGGATGAACTGTCTCTACGGCTTTATTGAGGACAAGCACACCAGCGCCGGCCGCGGAGACCTGACGGTCCTGCCGCAGGATCGCAGACTGCCCGTCACCTTCCAGGATGTGGATTCCAAGGTGAGGGGAATCCAGTATGAGATAAGGAGCCTGGACGGTGAGCGCCTTGTCGAGAGAACGGTTCTCGAGGAGTGGACACAGGAGGGGACGGACGTAAGCGCCGTGCTGCCGATCCAGAACCTTTTGACGGCCGGCGAAGAATATATGATGACAATCGCTATTTCCACCGAGGATCATCCGGCGGTTTATTACTATACCCGCGTTGTGTGGTCGGAGAACAATCATATGGAAGAAATGCTGACTCTGGCCAGGGAATTTTCCGATAAGACGTTCAGCTACGATACGGCCAGGGATTTAACAACCTACCTCGAGACGGATTTGAATGCAGATAACAGTTCCCTTGGCGAGGTGACCCTGAAAAACAGCTTTACCCAGCTTACATGGCGCGGCATGGAGATGAAGCGTGAGAGCGAAGTGTCCATTCATATCAAAGAGATGCAGGGCATCATGGGAATTATTGAACTTAATTACGTGGCCAGCACGGCGGATGAGGACGGGGAGCAGGAATATTTTGACGTGACCGAGAGCTTTACGATGAAATGGAACACCCAGAGAACATACATGATGAACTATGACAGGCGTATGAACCAGATTTTTTCCGGAGACAGCAGCCTGTACTCGGACAAACGCATTATGCTGGGGATTTCCGACTCCGATGAACTGCAGACCATGAGCGATCCTTCTGAAAAATACCGCGCCTTTGTGGCAAACCGTGCACTGTGGTGTTACGATGCGGAAAAAGGGAGCAGCACTAAGGTCTTTGCGTTCAGAAAGAGCGAAGATGACCTGAGAACGAATTTTAACTCTTATGGCGTCAAGATTCTTTCGGTGAGCGAAGAGGGGAATATCGACTTCCTCGTTTATGGATATATGAACAGGGGCAACCATGAAGGAACGACGGGCGTGGCCCTCTACAGATATGAGAGCGGGGATAATACGCTGACGGAACGCCTCTATCTGCCTTCAAATGAAGATTACTGGAGCCTGCGTCAGGATATTGGCCGCCTGAGTTATTTAAGCAGCAACCAGACGCTGTATCTGCTGATGGATCACGCCGTTTACGGGGTGGAACTGTCCGGTAAGGAGTATATGGTGGTGGCCGACGGCCTGACAGAGGAAAACTTTGCCGTCAGTGCCGACGGTTCCAGGATTGCCTGGCAGGATGGAAACAACATTTACAGCTCCGAGAGGCTGAATGTCATGGATCTGAAGACGGGCAAGAAGGACGAGATACGCTTCCAGGATCAGACGGTGATCCGTCTGGTGGGCTTTGTCGGCAGCGATTTGGTATACGGGCTGGCGGCGCCCGGTGAAAAACTGATGACAGACGGCCGCGTGACGGGACTTCCGCTCTATGCGCTTGAGATTGTGGGCAGCAATATGGAGACAGAGACGAGGTATGAGCGCCAGGGGCTTTATCTGACGGACGTACAGATACGGGACAGCCGCGTCCATATGACAAGAATGCGCAAATCGGGCAGCGATTATGAAGTGGCGGATGAAGATACGCTTGTATGCAATGAGGAAGTGATTGCCGACCCTCTGGCCGGAATCGGATACCTGGCAGATTCGGCAAAGGGGCGCCTGTACTTTGTGCAGTTGAATTCCCAGACAGCCAAATCCCGCAGTATCAGGGTTCACGTACCGAAGAAAGCGGTCGCCGAGGAAAATAATGTCATTATGCTGACTGCAAACAGGCCGATGAACATCAGGCGTTACTATGCGTACGGCGGAGGAAGAATGAACGGTTCATTCGTAGACTTTACGCAGGCAGTGCAGGCGGCCTATGATGATATGGGACTGGTCACCGATCAGGATGGCCGTGTATTCTGGGTGAGGGCGAACCGAAACGATGCCAGGACGATTAAGGATATACAGAATGAAGTGGCCGTGATTAAGCGGTATCTGGATGAAATGGCCCAGGGAAAGGAAGAATCCTCAGACGGCGTACAGTTTGTAAACGCCAGGGGATGCACTCTGAACCAGGTTCTGTATTTTGTTTTCCGCGGCTGTCCGGTAGTGGCCTACCTGGGCAATGGAAGCTACGGACTGATATACGGATATGATCAGTATAATATCTCCTGCCTCTGGTTCCCGGGGACGGAATTTGCTTACATTGAGAAGATAGGTCTGAATGACGCGGCGGCATTTTTTACAAATAACGGTGCAAATGACTTCATCGGATTCCTTCCGGCACAATAGCAGATACTGGTATAGCAAGGGGCTGAAAACGTAAAAAAGTAGACGAAACCTTTACAAATCCTGATGATATGGTATAATCAGTAGAAAGCGATTGTTAGAATTTAAGAATTCTGTAACAATATACATTGTTTTTTAATATATTTTTGAGGTGCGAGGATGGAACAATATATAATGAAAGGCGGCAACTCTCTGGTAGGGGAAGTCATTATCAGCGGAGCAAAGAATGCTGCTTTGGGAATCTTGGCTGCATCAATCATGACGGACGAGGACGTTCTGATAGAGAACCTTCCGGATGTCAGAGATATCAATGTGCTTCTTGAAGCGATAGATGAGATCGGCGCCGACGTGGAGCGTATTGACAGACATACGGTCCGTATTAATGCAAAGAACATTAAAGAGGTCAGTGTAGATGATGAATATATACGTAAGATCCGTGCGTCTTACTATTTTATAGGCGCTCTGCTGGGCAAGTACAAGAGTGCGGAAGTGCCGCTTCCCGGCGGATGCAATATCGGCAGCAGGCCGATTGACCAGCACCTGAAGGGGTTTCGTGCCCTCGGTGCCAAGATTGAGGTGGAGAAGGGCGCAGTAGTGGCTCATGCCATCGATCTTGTGGGAAGCCACATTTATCTGGACGTAGTTTCCGTTGGGGCCACGATCAATATCATGATGGCGGCTACCCTGGCAGAAGGCGAAACGATTATTGAGAACCCTGCAAAGGAACCTCATGTAGTTGACGTTGCCAACTTCCTGAACAGCATGGGAGCCAATGTCAAAGGCGCCGGTACGGATGTAATCCGCATTAAAGGAGTCCACAAACTGCATGGAACGGAGTATTCCATTATTCCCGATCAGATAGAAGCAGGAACATTTATGTGTGCCGCAGCCATCACCCGTGGTGACGTTATGGTACAGAATGTAATTCCAAAGCACCTTGAGGCCATTACTGCCAAGCTGATTGAGCTGGGCTGTGAAGTCAGGGAGTTTGACGAGGCCGTACGCGTGGTCGGCAGGCCGAAGCAGAAACATACGGATATCAAGACACTGCCGTATCCGGGATTCCCGACGGATATGCAGCCGCAGATGACCGTTACACTGGCCCTGGCAGAGGGAACCAGCATTGTTACAGAGAGTATTTTCGAGAACCGGTTTAAATATGTGGACGAGCTTGCCAGAATGGGAAGCAATGTCAAAGTGGAAGGCTATACCGCCATCATCAGCGGAGTAAAGAAGCTGACGGGAGCGCAGGTGAATGCACCTGACCTGAGAGCCGGAGCTGCGCTTGTTATTGCGGGACTGGCTGCCGAGGGATATACGATAGTCGACGAGATTGGATATATCCAGAGGGGCTATGAGAATTTTGAGAAGAAACTTCAGGGCCTGGGAGCCGTGATTGAGAAGGTGGATTCTGAGAAGGAAGCCCACAAGTTTAAATTAAAAGTAGGTTGACAGACAAAGCGCCTGTGATATCATTCGGGGCAGAGAAGCGGATTTCGGCAGATTACCGGAATCCGGCGCTCTGCCCCGAAATTTTTGCTGATGATGAAAAATGAGAACTCCGCCGGGACTGAAGACCCATCAACCAGTCTCAGCACCCCGCCCTCCGTCTTTCAGAGGCGTCCCCGCATCTCAACTAATTTTTTCTGATATTACTTGACATAGGAAAAAGAGTATGATATCGTACATGTTGCAGTTAAGTTAATTAAAAAGTACGTAATTATCCCTTATTCAGAGTGATGGAGATACAAAGGATCTGTGAAGTCACGGCAACCCCGTTTAAGCAGGAAGGACAAGATGTCCCGATTGTGAGAGGCGGAAGGTGCCAGCCTGAGCGAGGCGCCGGAATGTTCCGGTCAATCGAGCAATAAGAGGATTTGATAGACCACAATCAAGTCCGTATTGCTACGGACTTTTTATTGATCTGCGGTGAAAATACTGCGGAGCATATTTTCATCGTCTTTTAAAAACAAGGAGGAATACAATGGAGAAACTACTTTTCACATCTGAGTCAGTGACCGAAGGCCATCCGGATAAAATGTGCGATCAGATTTCCGATGCCATTCTGGATGCTTTATTAGAGCAGGATCCGATGAGCCGCGTTGCCTGCGAGACGGCTACCACGACGGGACTTGTCATGGTAATGGGTGAGATTACAACCCAGGCTTATGTGGATATTCAGAAAATCGTGCGTGAGACAGTGCGTGAGATTGGATACGACAGGGCAAAATACGGTTTTGACTGTGACACCTGCGGTGTTATCACGGCGATTGACGAGCAGTCCACCGATATTGCAATGGGCGTGGACAAGGCTCTGGAAGCCAAAGAGAATAAAATGTCCGATGAAGAGCTGGAGGCGATTGGAGCCGGAGATCAGGGCATGATGTTCGGATATGCCACGAATGAGACGGAAGAATTTATGCCTTATCCGATTTATATGGCACACAGACTGGCGCGCCGCCTGACGGAAGTGCGCAAGAACGGAACTCTTTCTTATCTCCGTCCCGACGGAAAGACACAGGTTACGGTAGAATATGATGAGAACGGAGCGCCGATCCGCCTGGATACGATTGTTCTGTCCACACAGCATGATGAGAATGTAACCCAGGAACAGATTCATAAGGACATTAAACGCCATGTATTTGACCCGATTCTGCCGTCAGGCATGATCGATTCAGAGACAAAATTCTTTATTAATCCGACCGGCCGCTTTGTAATCGGCGGTCCTCACGGGGACAGCGGACTGACCGGCCGCAAGATTATTGTTGATACCTACGGCGGTTACGCCCGTCACGGCGGCGGCGCATTCTCCGGTAAGGACTGTACAAAGGTAGACCGCTCGGCAGCCTATGCGGCCCGCTATGTGGCAAAGAATATCGTAGCCGCAGGACTGGCAGACAAGTGCGAGATCCAGCTTTCCTACGCTATCGGCGTGGCACAGCCTACATCCGTCATGGCCGATACCTTCGGCACCGGCAAACTGAGTGACCAGGAACTGGTGGGCATCATCCGTGAACATTTTGACCTGCGTCCGGCAGGAATTATCAAAATGCTGGATCTGCGCCGTCCGCTTTATAAGCAGACTGCCGCATACGGCCATTTCGGCCGCAATGATCTGGATCTTCCATGGGAGAAACTGGACAAGGCAGACCTTCTTAAAGGCTATTTAAAATAATTCATGATGAAATTTACAGAGAGTTCCGCGTTTGCGGGGCTCTCTGTTTTTTTCTTTAACAGGATAGCTCTCTGTTAAAGAAAAAACCGTTCTGCGGTGGATGCATACTGCGTGCCAAGGCGGCATGGCCGTTAAAGCGGCCGCACTCCGCGAGAAAGGCCGTCTTATGCTTCTGTGCGGCCATATCCGGCCGCGTGTCCGCAGCTTGTGGGAAATCTGCCTGAAATCCTGCCAAAAGTGCCAGAAACAGGGCATTCTAGCGGAATCAGGAAG
>CATWBR010000282.1 GCA_958349075.1 uncultured Clostridium sp. | reverse complement strand
ATATAAAAACAGAGTAAGAGTCCGCCCATGAAAATCCATCCATGAAGCGGACTCTTACTCTGTTTTTACCTGCTTCAGACCGAGACAAGGCCCAGCCTGTAGGAGTAAATATACCTCTCCTTCACCGTTTTCCCAAGCATCTTTGTCAGCGCTTTTTCATAGTAGTCAAGCTGCGTTTTGTAACGGCTGACCAGGACCCCGGTATGTTCCACATAATCCGTCTTATAGTCGACCAGGATGAGACCGTCCTCCTCCTCAAACCAGGCATCGATGATACCCTGAATCAGTACCAGCTCGTCCGAGTCCCAGCCGCCCATTTCCCGGGCCGGTATTCCCATCACGAACTGTTTTTCCCGGTACAGCTTTCCCTTTTTTGCCGCGGCGGCCATCCTCTTGCCCAGCTCTGTCGTGAAAAAGCGGTAGATGTCGGGAGGCCATATCATATCTCTGGCCTCCTTTGTCAGTTTTCCCGTCTCCGTAAAGCCGTCCAGCAGGTTCCTTACATCACTCTCCGATTTGACTTTATCAAAGGGGAGGAGTTCCATGGCGCGGTGATATGCCGTACCCCTGGATGTGCCTCCCTCCCTCACTTCCTGCTCCTCCATAAAAACGGGCAGAGTGGGAAGAAACGCCATCTCCTCGTCTTCCTCCTTCATTCCCTCTTTTTTCAGTTCGGAGACAGACATCTTTGTATTCAGTGTGACGTCGGCCTGACAGGGATACTTGAAATGGAACGATGCTTCCAGACGTCTGCGGTATGCCCTGTCATAAACCCGATCCGGATCCTGGTTAAGCAGCTCCTCTTTGGAGCCTTTTCTGTAAAGCTGCTCCTCTATCTCGTGTACCAACTGTTCCTCGGCTTTTATCTCGCTCACCCGGATCCGGCATCCATCCCTGGAAACGCTCATCAGAATCCAGTCCAGGCAGGACCCCGCCATTGTCAGGATAGTACAGGGAACCTGTCCGTGATGGAGAGAAATCTGCCTCCATTTCTCCAGCCTGTTCTCCAGATTTTTATCCGAGGCGGTCATGATCAGCTTTTCTTTGGCTCTGGTCAGCGCCACATAGAGGACACGCAGCTCCTCGCCCAGCGCCTCCAGCTCCATTCTCCGCTTCATGACGTTCTTTTTGAGCGTGGGACCCTTCAGACGTTTCTCGCTGTCCAGATAATCGGTTCCTATCCCAAATTCGGAATCGATCAGGATTTTTCCCCTCGTGTCCTGCCGGTTGAACATTTTTCCCATTCCGGCTACGAAGACAATGGGGAATTCCAGGCCCTTGCTCTTGTGGATACTCATAAGCCGCACCGTGTTCCCCTGCTCGTTCACCGTGGCGGCCTCCCCGAAATCCGTATTGTATTTTTTCAATTTTTCAATATATTTAATAAAATGAAACACACCCCGGTAGCTTGTGGCCTCATAGGCGGATGCCTTTTCCACCAGCATATCCAGGTTTGCTCTCCTCGTCTCCCCGGCCGGCATCGCCGATACATAATCATAATACCCCGTCATGTCAAAAATCCGGTAGAGCAGGCTGTGCATCGGCAGATAGACAGCCATTTTTCGGAGTTCCAAAAGAAGTTCCAATATCTTTCTTAAAAGCCCGCAGATTCTCTCATCGTCAAATGTTTCGCTGCCAGCGGCCTGAGCCGGCGGATCAGGTTCTGCCTCCCGCACCGTCAGGAAATTTATCACGGCCGGATAGAGCCCTCTGTCACGCCCCTTCTCCGCATTCTTTTTATAATCCGCCACAATGTGGGCCAGTTCCGCGTCCGTAATGCCGCAGAACGGAGCTTTTAAGACGGCTGCCAGCGGGATATCCTGAATCGGGTTATCAATGACGGATAAAAGATTCAGCACCGTCTCCACCTCAACCGTATCAAAATAACCTGTCCTGGACTCTGCAAACGCCGGGATTCCCTGAGCTGCAAGGATTTCCGTAAAGCTCTCCGCCCAGCCGCTGACGCTCCTCAAAAGAATTACAATATCGCCGTATTTTGCGCGTCGGTAGCCGTTTTCATCCTTGTCCCAGATCATCATTCCGTTTTCTTCATCCGTCAGTTCCCTTATTTTCCCCGCGACCATCCCGGCCTCCAGTTCCCTGGCCGTATAGTCGGAGATATCCTCATCCAGGTTTTCCAGTTCGCTTCCGGCCGTGTTAATCAGAAGAAGCTCCGTATCGAGTTCTCCCGGCCCCCGGCCGTCCAGGGGTTCGAAGGAGGCCCCCGCATGCAGGGCCGTCTCCTCGGTATATTCGATATTACCGAGTTTCTCTGTCATGATCCTGAAAAAGATGTCGTTGATGCTTTCAAGAACCGTGTCCCGGCTCCTGAAGTTCTGATGCAGCTCGATTTTCTGATGCAGGCTCTCCTCCGTGGAGTAGGTGTGGTATTTTTCCAGAAACAGTTCCGGGCGGGCCAGCCTGAATTTGTAAATACTCTGTTTTACATCTCCCACCATAAACACGTTCGGAGTGCCGAACCGTTCCCTGGAAACGCAGTGAATCAGGGTTTCCTGCACCAGGTTGCTGTCCTGGTATTCATCCACGAGAATCTCGTCAAACTGCCGGCTGAGTTCATCGGCCACAGGCCCCGGGATACGGCTCCTACTTTCCCCGTTCTCCTCCCCGCCTCCCGCGGTGAGGACTTCCAGGGCAAAATGCTCCAGATCTCCGAAATCCACGATATTTTTCTCCCTTTTACGGGCGCGGAACCGCTCACCGAATTCTTCCGCCAGCTTGAGGAGCATCAGGATCGACTCCTTGCCCGCCTCCATGTCCTCAAGTATTTTCTCCGGGGATTCAAACAGGTACTGGTCCTTCAGCTTTTCCACCGATTTTTTGATTCTCTTCCTGCATTCGGCCACCGCTTCCTTTTTATCAGGATCCACCGTCACATTTTTCCCCCGGATGGCCGCCATCCTGGAAAATGTAAACTTTTCAGCAGCCTCACTGAAATTCAGGAAAGAGCCGGTGGACTGAATCAGTTCCCTGACATGGAGCAGATCCTCGCAGATCATCGGAAGATAAGGCTCCGGCCCGTCTTCCTCCCCGCAGAGTTCCGAGGCCTCCACAAGCTGCCGCTCCCACTCCTCTGCCTGCATTTTGACATCCCTTAAGAGAAACTGCATCCAATCCGTGCCGTTCAGCTCACCAAAACCGGTATTTTCAAGTTCTTTCCGGCAGTGTTCAAACCATTCATCCGGCCACGGGTTACTCTGGGCGAATGTATACACCTGCAGAATATAATCCTCTATTCCTCCGTCGGCCTTTCCCGTGGAGTAGGTATCCACGAAGCGTTCAAACGCCTCCCCGCCGTCTGCATAGCTGTCTTCCATCAGCTCCTGCATGACGTCGGCCCGCATCAGAAGCATCTCTCCCTCGTCACCGACCCGGAATGCCGGATCGATATCCAGCCGGTCGAAATGCTCCCTGAGAATATGGAGGCAGAAGCTGTCGATGGTCGTAATCTGTGCGAACTGCACCGTGACCGCCTGCTGCTGGAGATGTTCGTTCTGAGGGTCTTCCCCCAGCTTCTTCTCAATAGCCGCCTGGATACGCTCGCGCATCTCGGCCGCCGCCGCCTTGGTGAATGTCATGACTAACAGCCTGTCTATGTCCGTCGGATCTTCATCCGTAATCATTCTGATAATGCGCTCGACCAGAACCGCCGTTTTGCCGCTTCCCGCGGCTGCGGAGACGAGCAGGTTTCTGTTCCGGCTCTCAATTACCGCCTTCTGTTCCTTTGTCCAGTTCACCGCCATCTTCTGCTCCCCTCCCTTCTGCCCCGTATTTGTCAATTTCCTGCCATACTTCTTCCGGACTTACCTTATCTAATCTCCGGTATCCATACCCGCCCGTCTTTAGATCAAACCCGCAGACGCTGTGGTACGGACAATAATCACAGGCCGTCCTGGTTCCGCTTTTGTAAGGTGCAACCGTAACGCGGCCGTCCAGAATCTCCCGTCCCATGCTTTTCAGTTTCCGGTTGACGAATGCCCCCAGAGCCTCGAACCGTTTTTCTCCGGCAACTGATGATTTCTTTGCAATCCCGTCATTCTTCACCGAAACGGGAACCACCGTGGATTCTTCTCCCTTCGGCGACGAGAAATCCAGCCGGTTGTCCAGATGGACGATTGCCTCCGGCCTTCCGTTTACCAGACCGTTCATGCGCAGCTCGCCGAGTATTGCCTGCTTTGTCTCCTCCTCGCCCATGCCTTTCTGTCTGTCCACCATGGGATCCGCAATATTATAGTAGAAAATCCCGGCTGGAACCACCTTTTTATCGGGGTGCTTTCTCTGCTCCTTCTCCAGGGCGGCATCCATATAGACCACAAGCTGCAGCTGCAGTCCGTAGTATGCTTCCATCAGATCGAACTTTGTCTTCCCCGTCTTATAATCGATAATTTTCAGGTAGATCAGATCCCCGTCCTCACAGAGATCGACACGGTCTATCCTTCCCTTTAAGTGGATTGACTCCTCTTTAGACACCGGGATTTTCATCGCCCTCAGGTTATCTGCCGGGCTGAAGGTCACCTCAAAACCGGATGGCTCGAAGTCTCCCTTTTTAAGCTGCTCCGTCAACGCCCAGATTGTCCGGTCCGTAATGCGGTGGACCTTACGCTCCAGATACTGGTTTCTGGCGCTGCTGGACATGATGGTATTGCCATAGTCTCCCGTTACGCTGGAAACGCACTCGCCCACCAGCCGTTTTCTGTCTTCATCCGATATTTCGCGGAAGGAACGGTTTTCTTCCTTCATCCTCTTAAAATAGAGATCAATGGAGTTGTGAAACAGGTTCCCGATGTCTGCCGCAGCCAGCTCATAGACGGGACGTTCCGTAAGCTCCAGGCCGTAGGCCAGGAAATGGGCATAGGCGCAGGATGCGTACTGCTCCATCCTGGTCACGCTGCCGTGGAGGATTGCGCTGTAAATCTCCTTTGCCGCCGTCCTTCCAATCCCGTGATCCTCATAGGTATAAAACGACGCCTCAACGAGCTGTTTCATCGCCTCCCCGTGGTCTTTTGACAGTGAAAAAAAGCGGAACAGCTCCATAAAGCGGCCGTCTTCCCTGTTTTTGCCGTAATCTTTTAATCCCTCTATCACCCGGCGTTTTCCAAGGGGCAGGGACCATGCGGCCATCTGTTTTTCATCGGCCGACATTACATGCTTGTCCGGAAACATTTTTAAGACCTGGCCAATGAGGCCGGAGGGACGCAGGCTTTTTCCGTCGCAGGAGGACAGGGCATAGGAAAGATAGAGGCGATCGGATGGTTTTGTCATAACCAGGTACAAATACAGCCTCTGCAGAAATCCCTCTTCCCTGGCGGTCGGAGCCAGTTCTATCCGGTGTTTTTTAAGATTCCCGCGCTCCGCCTCCGTGAGGATTCCTCCGCGTCCCGCCACCGAGGGAATAATCCCGTCATTGACTCCGGCAAAGAAGAGGACCTTGATATGGGAGAGTCTCGTTCTCGTGATATCTCCGACTACTACGCGATCTACAACAGCCGGAATGAGGCCGACTTTTATCTCCTCAAATCCGGCATCCAGAATATCCGAATACTCTTTTTTTCCCACGGTTTCATCGCCCAGAAGCGCCGTGATTCTGTCAAACAGTTCGATGACAAGGCCGTATACCTGGCCGTATTCCTTCTCCAGGCTCACTTCTCCGGCAGCGCCGAATTCCTTCTCATATCCTTTAAGTTTTTCTTCAATGTGAAGCGCCTCGAGAAAATATACCAGGGCCGCAGTTTTGTCCTTCACCGTGGACTTTCTGTCTCCAAATACCTCTTTTAACGGGCGGAGGGGCATCAGTACTTCCTCCCTGAACGAATTCAGCTCATCCAGGTTAATGAGTTCCGCGCCTCTGTAAACAGACTCCCAGGGTGAATCCCACCGTTTATAGCTGCGTATTCCAAGAGCCAGCACATAATTTTCCAGGCGGCTCACCATCTCCTGGTCCTCCGTCACAAGGCCTGTTTTTAAATACCGGAACACCGTCTCATAGGAGAAGTTTTTCTCCAGAAGTTCGAG
>CATWBR010000281.1 GCA_958349075.1 uncultured Clostridium sp. | reverse complement strand
CCCGCCGGTGCTTGGACGGCGTCCTTTGACGTCTTAGCATCCGCTGTGCGCTTCATAAGCGGGAGCGAGTCCCCGCAGGAATTTTTTTCTCCGGATTCCCCCTCACCACAACCTCAAACCGGGACTGATGACTCATATACAACCTCCCACTACCCCGTCCGCCGTCTTTCAGAGGCGTCCTCGCATCTCAATTAAATCCTCATGACTGTACCTTCAAATGCGGATACATATAAAGCGTGAGGAGATCCGGAACACCGGATCTCCTCACGCTTTTCAGCCACCCTATATGACTCTCGTTTACATAATCTCCTTCACAGCGGCTACCACGTTCTCCACTGTAAACCCAAACTTTTCAAAGAGCTGTGCCGCCGGGCCGCTGGCTCCGAAACCGTCCATCGTCACGGTCTTTCCGTCCAGGCCGGTATAGCGTTCCCAGCCGAAGCCGCTGAGGGCCTCCACCGCCACTCTGCGTCTTACCGCCTTCGGAAGTACGGACTCTTTATATTCGTTGGTCTGCTCTTCGAACAGCTCCACACACGGCATAGATACAACACGGACCTTCATCCCTTCCGATGCCAGTATCTCCTTGGCTTTGACGGCCAGGGCCACCTCGGATCCTGTTGCAATCAGGATTGTATCGGGTGTTCCCTCGCAGTCATCAATCACATAACCGCCCTTTAATGCCTCTTTGCTGCTTCCGGCCATTGGCTCCAGGTTCTGTCTTGTCAGGACGAGGGCCGTAGGTGTGTGCTCCGAAGTCACGGCGCTGTACCAGGCTGCCTGTGTCTCTGTCGCATCACACGGACGGAATACATGGAAATTCGGCATGGCGCGGAGCGCTGCCATCTGCTCAACCGGCTCGTGGGTCGGACCGTCTTCTCCTACGCCGATACTGTCATGGGTGAAAACGTAGGTCAGCGGTGTTCCCATCAATGCGGAAAGACGGGCCATCGGTTTGCAGTAATCGCTGAACACGAAGAAAGTGGATACATAGGCCCTGAGTCCTCCGTGCAGCATAATGCCGTTGCCGATTGCAGACATGGCAAGTTCCCTGACACCGAAGTGCAGGTTGCGTCCGCTCCTGTCCTCTTTGGAGAAATCCCCGGCGCCGGACATATTCGTCTTATTGGACGGAGCCAGATCGGCGGAACCTCCGAACAGGTTCGGCATTACATCTTTCAAATAGTTGATTATATTTCCGGAAATCGAGCGGGTTGCCTCCGCTTTCTCCTGCTTTTTCCAGAACTGTCCGTCCTCTTTTAACGCCTCTGCGGCATGAGCGTCATGATACTTATTCCAGAGTTCTTCCATCTCCGGATATTCTTCACAGTATGCGGCAAACATCACGTTCCACGCTGCTTCTGTTTCCGCTTTTTCTTCCGCAATCTCAGAGAAATGTTTATATACCTCGTCAGGCACATAAAACGGCTCCTCGTAGGGCCATCCCAGCGTTTTACGGAGTTCTTTCACGTTCTCCACTCCCAAAGGCTCCCCATGGGCGCTTGCTTTGCCCTGTTTGGCCGGGCAGCCGTAGCCGATCTGGGTTTTAACCGTAATAAAGGATGGGCGCTCCGTATCTCTTCTGGCCGCTTCAAGCGCCATGCCGATGGCGCCAATGTCATTGCCGTTCTCCACCGTGATTGTCTGGAAGCCGAACGCGCGCATACGCTCTTCCACATTCTCACGGAATGCAATATCCGTACTTCCCTCAATGGAAATACGGTTGGAATCATAAATCACGATCAGTTTGGAAAGTCCCAGTGTGCCTGCCAGTGAAAATGCCTCGGAGGAGATTCCCTCCATCATGCAGCCGTCACCGCCCAGCACATAGGTATAATGATCCACAACGGGATATTCTTCTTTGTTAAACACGGATTCCAGGTGGGCTTCCGCCATAGCCATACCGGCTGCCATTGCCATACCGGCTCCCAGAGGTCCTGTCGTGGCCTCCACGCCGACCGTGTGGCCGTACTCCGGATGTCCCGGCGTCCTGGAGCCCAACTGTCTGAAGTCCATCAGATCTTCTTTGGAAAGATCTCCGTATCCGAATAGATGGAGCAGGGAATACAGCAGCATGGAACCGTGTCCTCCCGACAGGACAAAACGGTCCCGGTTCGCCCAGTTTGGATTAGCCGGATTGTGATTCATCTGGTTTGCCCACAGCTCATAACCGATGGCTGCGCAGCCCAGCGGCAGTCCCGGATGTCCGGAGTTTGCCTTCTGGATGGCGTCCGCGGATAATATTCTGATTGAATTAACTGAAAGAGTGTCAATCTGGTTCATTTGTAAATCCTCCTGAAAGATATACTTTTGTTGTTAGCTGGTTACTTTAATATGATCTCCCGTATCCTGTCCCCTCCGGTGATAATGAGGGAGTTAAAACGTGAGCCTCTTGTTATTTTGGCAACTGTGAAATCAAATTCGCCGGAAAAACGCTCTCTTCCCGACATATCAAAAATTTTACATGAATTATCATTATACAAAATTACGAAATCCCCGTCAATATCCATGTTCTGATACAGATAGGTAAATTCCCTGCTGAATGCAGGCGTTCCGTCCGACTTATACACATCCAGCCTGTTGTCGTATTCGCCGGAGGGCGCATCCACGATCACGCCCACATAGCTGTCGGAATAGGCGATACTCTTTATCTGTTCCTCCACCGGCACCTGCTTTACAAGCTCCGGAGAAGTCACGTTCTCCAGGGAGAAGAAGGCCAACTGGTTGTCCGTCACCGCGCAGGCGTGATCTTCGTCGAAAAACCTCACCCTGGGACACAGGCTCTCTCCAAACTCATCAAATCCGCCCACAAGACGGTCCGGGTAGCTTTTACCAAATTCAGAGAAGTTGTAAAATACGATTCTGTTTTTAAGGGTGCTGTCCTGGATATATAAATCTGACAGCATGACCTGGGTTCCCTCCGGGGACATGGACACGTCCATCAGGTACCCGCTCTTCGACATAACGGTCTTAATGCTCCAGTCCAGATCGCTTCCGTCTTTCTTAAAAAATGTGATATACGAAGACGTGCTGTCTTCCACCAGCGCCGCCGCAACTCCATATGCCGATACACTGACTCTCAGAATCGGAAGCAGGGTGGTCGCTTCTCCCTGAAGTCCGGAGGTATCGCAGATATAAATGGAGTTGCCCTGCTGATCACCTAAGACCGCATAGTTTCCATTAATATAACATACCGGTGATTTCATCTGATAGCTCAAAGACCACACGGCATTGCCCGACTTGTCAATATAGGACGCTCCGTCCTTACTGTATTTGAGCATGTTGTCGCCGAATTTCATATATCCGGTAAAGCTGCTCTCACTGGCCGGTATTTCCTTCTCCCAGGCAACCGTATATTCAGTATACTGATGGCCGCGGACATAGCGGACTGCCAGGAATATGATAAGAACCGCCAGAAAGGCAAAAATCATGATCAGCCTGAAGTGTTTCATCCGCGTCTTCCACTCCGCCTTGCGGACGATCTCTTCCTCGCTCTCCTCCTGTTCTTTTCTCGGCCTGCCGCCTCCCGGCGCCGACCCTGGTTCTATGATGCGGCGTTTTAACTGCCTCTTTTTTTGTTCTCGTTCCATCGAGTTCATATTGCTCATTATTTATCTCCTGTACCACGAGTCATTTTCACTAAAAAATGAAAACGGATATCCGCCGTGATTCGGCACTTAATGGCTGTGGCTCATCCGGCTGAATAGTTGGTACCAATTATACACTATTTTCAGGAGATACGCATTATATTTTCCCTATTTGGCAGAAAAATGAGGACGCCGGCGGGCCGACGGTCTCCTCTTTTATTCCAGCCCTGTTACGTCCGGAAGGACGAGTTCCTGACCGGCTATAATTTTGTTGACGTCGTCCAGTTTGTTAAGAGCGCAGATATCGTCGAGATAATCTAAGTTACTGTAGAGTTTGAAACAGATTCCGTAGAGTGTCTCGCCGTCGCCGATTACATAGGTTCCACCCGGTTTCATGTTGGTGACCGGGTAATCTTTGATCGCGGTGGAGTTGCCGCCGCTTTCGTTCTGGCTGCCTTCAGGGTCGCCGCTGTTCTGAGAATCCGGCTGTCCCCCATCTCCCTCAGGTGTGGCAGAGGGTTGTCCTCCTGCCTGGTTCTGGAGGTCGGACTGGATTTTACCGCCTGTCTGGCTCTGGGCGTCGGACTGCGGTTTGGCTCCTGCTTCACCCTCGTTCCCGGCCGGCTGCATGCCTGCGGCTCCGTCCTGGCTGCCGCTCTCCGGCTGGGCCTGTCCACCGGACGGGTTCTGGGCCGAGGCCTGCTCGCCTCCCTGATTTTCAGGTTGTGCCTGTGACTCGGAGGTGCCTGACCCGGACTGGGTTTCACTACCCGGTATCGCCGTTTTTTCTATGGCCTCACCGCTGTTCAGGATAGAGTTTCCACCCGGCTGTCCCGTTTTAGCTTCCTCCGCCGAGGCCTCCGTCGGATATACGTTGCCCTTAATCTGCTCCACTACCAGATTGTCGTCATCCTCTTTCCCGATGTGATTTTCAAGTCCTTTCACACCGCTTGGCAGAACCGAAACCAGGACAGTCTCCATCTCGCGCATTTTCTGGTAGTTGTTAAACATTACAACGCCGCCGGCAAGCACCGCTACCGACAGCACGCTGCAAAGCATTCCAAGTGTTTTTATGGTTCCTCTGCGGGAGACGGCTTCCATCTTCCGCCCCTCCATCCTGTGGCGGAAGTCTCGGATTACCCTGTCTCCGCCTCCTGTTTCCACGCGGTGTACGTCTTTGCGGAGAATCATGTAATCCTGCATCATCTGATTGCGCTCATAGTAGATGCTGTATCCCTTCATCCGGTAAAACCCGTCGTCGGACGTTATGTATGCCGCCTCTTCGCCGTCAATTCCGCTGTTTAAATACATGAGCTGATTCTTTCCGCCGAAATACTGGGTATGCTGTTTCCAATAATTAAGAGGACTCAAAATACAGCCGGGCGCTCCGCAAATAAACCACCCCTGTACGGTCCTCTTTGGAAAAGTTTCTTCTATGCTTTGGTATGCTTTCTTCCAGGCTGCTTCGGAAAAAATCACTTTTTCCCCTGCCGCAGTCACATCTTCCATCTCCAGCGCCCCATCGACAAATATATAAGGCACCCCTTCGTATTGTTCCGTGCTGCCGAGCAAAAGCCCGACTCGCAAGTCTTGTCCTCCTGTTGGAAATAGACGTTTCAGATATGTGTTTACATAATCTTCCACGTACAGCTTGACCACATCATCCCTGTCACCGATCTGCCTGATATTTTTCGGCAGTCTGGGGAACGGATTGTATAATTCTCCCATAGACTCACCCCGCTATCGTTTTATTAAATCTAAGCGATCATAGCACAGGATCTATGAAAAACTTGTCAAACAAAGGCCGTGTTATCCCAGAACTTTTCGACAAGTCCAATACTTCTGCTGATGCAGTCCGCCATCTGCATGACAACCGACAGCCTGACACTCTGCAGCATCAGCGGATCATAATTACCGCAGCTTCCCACAATTCCGGTGATAAAAATATCGCCCACCGAGTGGAGTTCCTTGCTGACTCCCAGCCCCGGTTTCAGCGCCCCCTTGCCCAGGGTTACATATCCCACATGCTCCCTGTTTCCTACCGAAGCATCGACCGCTACAATCAGATCGTCCTGGTAACATGTTCTCAGAACCGCCATATAATTCTCCAGGTTCATTGCGTGCACCGGCCGTTCCAGGGTGCCGAACACCGTAGCCTTTGTCATCTTCATTCTGTTCAGTTTATATCCGATAAGCGGCCCCAGGCTGTCCCCCGTGGATCGATCCGTGCCAATGCATAAGAAAACAATTCCCCGCTTATTCTTGCGTTCCCGCTCTTCCAAAATCATTTCAAGGAGCTGTCTGGCAAATTCCTCCGGGATAAAATTGCGGGATGCATTATAGTAATAAATTTCCTGGTCATTCCGGATCGTCTTCCATTCCCAAATTTTCATAAACTTACCGCCTGTCTGATTAGTTAATTCTATTATAAACAGGCAGTATAAAAAAT
The DNA here is from genome assembly GCA_958349075.1 of uncultured Clostridium sp. GTDB lineage: Bacteria > Bacillota > Clostridia > Lachnospirales > Lachnospiraceae > Otoolea. The sequence goes on along the minus strand of CATWBR010000281.1, from coordinate 6 downwards.
ATGCAG
>CATWBR010000280.1 GCA_958349075.1 uncultured Clostridium sp. | reverse complement strand
GTACAACAATTGTATTATTAGATAATTCAGGGAGTTCCAAACCTGTCCCCAGAGGTCAGGTTTTTTTAACCGGCTCTTCTTTGACCGTAGACACTCGGACTTTCAAGCTTCGGAAACGGAATTTCTTTCTGTCTCTCATTTCCGCCGGGCCGGACGCTTTTTCCTTGCCGCTGCACCCTCAAGTCTTTCGTGACAAAAAAAGGATTTGATGGTATGATTTATATAAAAAAGAGGCGGAGGAGGTAAAAGATTGGCCAGAGGAGGCGCATCAGGAAGGAGTTCTGGGGGAGGACGAAGCAGTTCGAGCCACTCCAGTTCATCCAGAAGTTTTTCAAGCAGATCAAGTTCAGGAAGTTCAGCGGGAAGAGGCGGAAGAAGCTCTTTCAGCAGTTCCAGCCGCCCCAGCCCATCAAAGGGCCTCTCGGGTTCGGGCCGCTCCAGTTCGTCGAAGGGCCTCTCCGGCTCCAGCCGCCCCGGTTCCTTCTCGAGCAGTTCCAGTTCCTCCCGGAGTTTTTCGGGCAGGACAAATTCCGGCAGTTCGACGGGCAGAGGGGGAGGCAGTTCCTTCTGGGGTTCCGGAAACGGAGGTTCCTCTAATTTCTTCGGCTCTTCCCGGCCGCAGAAGCCGCCCAGACCGCTGAGGCCGATCGTGGTTGTCCCACCGCGCCGGAGTTCCGGACCTGTTTACAGTTCGCCGGGTCCATCCGGCTCCTACGGACAAAACTATGGAAGAGGCGGAAATTCCGGTTCCGGCTCAAATAACGGCGGCTGCGCCTTGATTTTGGGCGCTGTAATCCTCTTCTTTGTACTCGTCGTAATGCTCCCGCCCATTGTAAAATCAGACAATCCAGAGATAACGGTCAGCACCACGAACCGTGATCCGCTTCCCGCTGCCGCGTGTACGGAATCCGCGGTATGGTATGAGGATCACATCAACTGGATAACCAACAGTTCGAAGATGAAGCAAGGCCTCCGTGAGTTCTATCAGGAGACCGGAGTCCAGCCCTATGTGATCATCACGGACCAGATCAATGGAAAGGGAGGCAGTCTCACGGACTCCGAGGCAGAGGACTACCTACAGGAGCGGTATGATGAACTCTTTCAAGATGAAGGCCATCTGCTCTTCCTGTTCCTGGAGTATGAAAGCGGCGTATATAAGGAATACCTCTATCTCGGCAACCAGGCTTCCTCTGTGATCGATCATGAGGCGCAGGAAATCATCTATGATTTTTCAGATTACTACTATACATCCGATTTGGACGATAATGAATTTTTTGCCACTGTCTTTAAAAAATCTGCGGAACGGATCATGCGGAAAACAGCGACGTCAAATGATGTGGCTATGAGAGTGATATTCGTATTCGGCACTGTGGCAGTCTTCCTGGTGGTTGGAACCATTATCCTGAAAAAGAAGAAATTAGATCTAAAAGAGGCTGAAGAAAAGCGGAAGATTCTGGAAACGCCCATCGAAATCCTGGAAGATGAGGCACTGAAGGATAAATACAAAGATTAACGGAGTTAAAACGAGAAATCAATCAGAAGGAGATTAATTTTATGGCAACTATTTTTCAGAGAATCAGTTTAATCGTCAAGTCAAACGTAAACGAGCTGTTGGATCGCTTTGAAGATCCGGAGAAGATCATTGATCAGTGCATCAGCGATGCAAAGGAAGAATATTCGGTCATGCTGAAAGATACGGCCTCCGTAAAGGGCAATCTGACCGTTGCTAAGGATAAGCTTAAAAAAATCCAGGACAGCCGCGCCCAGTGGCAGTCCATCGCTGAGAAAGCCGTGAAGGCCGGAAATGATGACGATGCCAGAAAGGCTCTGCAGAAAGCGGCCGAGGACAAAGGGCGCGAAGAGTCCCAAGCGGCCGTCGTGGCCAAGTGTGAGGAGGCGTCTGATAAATCTGTGGCAGCCCTGAATTCATTTGCCGATCAGATCCATATGATGGAGATGAAGAAGGATGAACTGAAATCCAAGGCAATCGCCGCCAGAAGCCAGCAGAAGGCCAATGCCCTCAAATCCAGAAATATGGCCGGAAGTCTCAGCAAATTTAACGATATGGCCGAGAAGATCGACGCGAATCTGGCTGCCCAGGAGGCGATGGCGGAGCTGACCGGCTCAGGGGAGAAGGCGGAGGAAGATTTGATTGCAAAATACTCCTCACCGGACGTCGATGACGCCCTGGCCGAGCTGAAAAGGCAGATGGGTGTGGAATAAAAGGGCACAGAGCTTTTAGAGCAGGTCAGAGGGCTGTTTGCCCTCTTTCCCCTCTTCAAACTTCGGCAACGGAATTCCTTCCGGACTCTCTACTGCTTTAAAAAGATTGTTGTAAAAGCTGGTATATATGTAATTAAAAGCAGTACGACAATCAGTGCCAGCAGCGGCTTTATAATCTTTTTCGTCAGCTCCTCTATCGAAACCTTTGAGATGGAAGAAGCCACAAACAGGTTGATTCCGTAAGGCGGGCTGCAGAAACCGATTGCAAGGTTCATCGTCAGCATAATTCCGAATGTTACCGGATGCATTCCAATTCCCGTACAGATAGGGAGCAGGATCGGGGTCAGGATAATGGTTGCCGGGATATTATCGACAAACATGCCCACAATCAACAGGAAGATATTGATAATCAGCAGAATCAGAATCGCATTGTCGGTCAGTCCCAGGATTCCCTGTGCAATCATATTCGGAATTTGGGCCATGGTCAGGAAAGCGGCAAACACGGTCGAAAAACCGACCATAAATGTGGTTGCGCCATTTACCACAATTGCATCCTTAAATGACTTATAAGCTCCCCTTGCCCCCAGTTCCCCGTATACAAACACACCGATGATAAAGGAGTACACAACGGAAATCACGGCCGCCTCGGTCGGTGTGAAGAATCCCGAATAGATTCCGCCCAGTATAATAACCGGTGAAAGGATTGCCCAGAATGCGTCCTTAAACGCTTTCCATATTTCCGCCGGGCTGGAGGCTTTTTCCTTGCCTCTGTACCCATATTTTTTCGATACAAAGTAACACACGACCATCAGTGCAATGCCCATCATAATTCCCGGCAGGAAACCTGCTGTAAACAAATCCGTGATGGACGTCCCAGACACGACGCCGTAGATAACGAAGGGAATGGAGGGCGGAATAATAACGCCTATCGTTCCGGCCGCCGCAGTCAGGGCCGCGCTGAACGGTTTATTGTATCCGTGTTTTACCATCTCCGGAATCATGAAGGCTCCAACGGCCGAGACCGTAGCTACCGCAGAACCGGAAATCGCGGCAAAAAACATGCACACAATTATCGTAACCATTCCCAGGCCTCCCGTAACGTGGCCGATCAGGGCATCGAAAAAATTCACAAGCCGCTTTGCAATGCCTCCGCTGCTCATCAGATTCCCGGCCAGCATGAAGAACGGTATCGCCAGAAGCGGAAATGAATCAACCCCGGTGATGGATTTCTGCGCGATAATAATCAGCGGTATATCCGAAAAATAATAGATGGCAATCAGGCTGGAAATACCAATTGCATAGCCAATCGGAACCGTTAACAAAAGAAGTACGAAAAAGCTTCCAAACAATACGGCTGCACTCATAATTCAGTTCCCCCCTCTTCCACACTTTTTCCCATCACTCTCTTCAGATCCATTCCCAGTGCCCCCAAAAGCCTCAGGCACACTAAAAACGAGGCAATTGGAAATACCATGTAAACATAAACGAGCGGAAGCTGTAACCCGGACGAAGCTGCGTTTCTGGCAGCCATTGAGACAAGCAGGTCTTTCCCGTTTATCACCATATAGGCACAGAACAGAAACCACATCAAATCGGCCGCCAGGGCGATCACTGCTTTGACTTTCCCGTTTTTTACAAGGGAATAGATCAGGGTGACGCGGATGTGCTCATTGTATTTCAGGGCGATACTGGCCCCCAGCCAGATCTGCCATATAAATATGTAGCGTGAAAGTTCCTCCGACCAGGTCAGCGAATTTTTGAAAACGGTCCGCATAATGACCTGCAAAAATACGAGAAGTACATTGCCGACCAGACTCGCAATCAGAAGATATTCTTCCAGATTATCATATACATTCACTATTTTAGCTAAGACTCTCTTTTCTTTCATGCCTTCACTCCTTCTTTACTTCCCCCTACTGTCCGTATTTCTCCGCCATGGCAAATATTTCCTCTCCGAATTCCGCCTTATATTTTTCATACATCGGGGCCAGAGCCTCTTTGAATGCCGCCTTTTCTTCCTGTGTCAGCACGTTGACCTGCATTCCGTCCTCTTTCAGTTTATCTATGTAAAGCTGGGTATCCTGGAGTTCCATTTGGCGCTGCTGGCTGACAAATTCGGCCGCCGCCTCCGTAATGATCTGCTGCTGTTCTGCGGTGAGTCCGTCGTAGAAATTTTTATTAATAATAAACCCAAGGAAATTGTTTACGTGTTCTGTTACGCTTAAGTATTTCTGAACCTCCTGGAGCCGGCTTGCATAGATCAGAGACGGAGGATTCTCCTGACCGTCCACGGTATTCTGCTGAAGTCCGGTAAACAGCTCATTAAAGCTCATTGGAGTGGCGCTGGCTCCAAGTGTATAGAAAAAGTCGATAAAAACCTGGTTTTCCATAACACGCATCTTCAGGCCCTTCAGATCCTCCGGCTTTGTGATTGGACGTACATTGTTGGTCATACTGCGCAGACCGTTATAGGAATAACCGAGGCAGTGAATTCCAACCGTCTCCAGCTTTTCGTTGAAATATGCCCCCATATCTCCGTCCATTGCCGCGAAAGCGTTCTCCGCCTTGTCAAACAGCCATGGCATATCCATAACGCCGAATTCCGGGGAGTATGAAACCAGAACGGATGTGGACGGCAGCGCTGCCTGGAGTGTTCCCATTGCGACCGATTCCGTCAGTTCGGAATCTCCTCCCAGGGCACTGTTGGGATAAATTTCCACCCGGATTGAACCGCCCGACTTTTCTTCCACCGCCTGTTTAAAATATTTTTCCAGAGCCTGGTGGGTAGAGCGGTCTTCCGCTTCCACGTGCCCGATTTTTATTGTAACCTGGGCCGGCTGGCCTCCCTGTAAATCCGCCGTTTCCCCCGAACCGGCGGCCGGAGCCTGTGACTTTCCTTGGGATATCCCTTTCTATGCAGCAAAAAAAGCCCGACGGCCAAAGCGGTCGCTTTGATAAGGATGTTTACAAAAACAAGTAGCATTAAGGCACACAGCCGAAACGAAACTGGTAAATTGTAAATTACTCTTTCAAGGAGGCCGCCTATGGCTATTATAGACTTGGAGTATATCGAAATTGATGGACTGCTTTATCCCAATATTGAGGTTGAAGGCAGTGAACTGTTAAAGAACCTCGAAAAGTATGGGCGTCTGCGCTTGGAGTATCTTCACGGCTTCAAGCAGGAAATGTACCGAGAATTACTTTTCACAGGAAAGCTAGCAGAGCATTGTGCCACGGTGGATATGCGCGCGTTTGAACTTTCGGAGCGCATACGCACCAATTATCTAAAACAGCATTCTATGCCAGAAGAAGATGCGATGGAACGCATCGCTATGTCAGAGCAGGCGCAGATTGTTGCAGATGAAATCGTAAAAGCAGAATTGATTTACGCATAAGGTAACGGAGCAAGTCAGGCAGAAATGCCTGACTTGCTCCGTTATTTATCCCCCTTTTATCTACAAGGAGATTTAGTTTGCGAAACAGACTATCCTTCATATTTCCAAAATGTCAAATACATCTGTCCGACGGACTCAAGAAGTATGTGCAATATATCAATTATGAAAAACACGCTTATCGCCATTAAAATCTTATACCAGTTTTTCGCTATAAATAATTGAAGAAATATGCAAAAAATTAGTAATATCAAGTAAATTACCTCAATAAGAACATTGTAAGTAATATTTGAGAGCAAAACCTGAAATAGGCTAAGGGGCTTTCCGTTAAGCGGCTTGCAGTCGGCAGAATGCATCTCTTTTAGCTTTTTTATATTCGGGTTGTCCGCAGAAACCAGGATAGTAATTATCGCAATTGAGAAAGAAATAAGGATAGCGATAGCACTGATCTGTAC
>CATWBR010000279.1 GCA_958349075.1 uncultured Clostridium sp. | reverse complement strand
AACCGGCATGGGTGAGGGAATAGCCGATTCCTTTTTTGGTGCATAGAAAAGTTCGTCCTATGAAACAAAAACGCTCCGCGAGGACCGCACTGCGGCGCAATTTCGGATATTCAAAATGATTCAAGTGCATTTTGAATATCCGTACCGGGGACTTCCATCGGATAACGCCCCGTAAAGCAGGCCGTGCAGAGCGGGAGTCCGGCGGCCATCTCCTGAAGGCCTCCGGCGGGCATGTAAGCCAGGGAGTCCGCGCCTATGGTCCGGCGGATTTCCTCCGTGGAATGGCCGCTGGCAATTAACTGCCGGTTGGAGGGAACGTCGGTTCCAAAGTAGCAGGGGTAAAGAAACGGAGGGGAGGAGATTCTGACATGGACCTCCAGGGCACCGGCCTCTTTGAGCATATGAATCAGATTTTTTATCGTAGTGCCGCGCACAATGGAATCATCCACCAGCACGATGCGCTTTCCTTTCACGGCAGGTTCCAGGACGCTTAACTTGATTTTCACACTGTTTTCACGTTCTTTCTGGCTGGATTTTATGAAAGTTCTTCCGACATAACTGTTTTTATGGAAGATGAGTCCGAAAGGGATGCCTGACGCCCTGGAATACCCCATAGCCGCCGTCAGGCCGGAGTCGGGTACTCCGGCTACCAGATCGGCTAAAACAGGGCAGGAGCGGGCCAGAATGGCACCGCCGCGCAGTCTGGATTCATATACGCTCACACGGTCCAGCCGGCTGTCCAGTCTTGAGAAGTAAATGTATTCAAAGATGCAGTGCGCATTTTCAGTCTGACGCAGATCCATATCGGAGTGAAGGCCGTCCTTTGTAATGGTGACAATCTCCCCAGGGGCTATGTCGCGGATCAGTTCACCTCCTGCAGCCTCTATGGCGCAGCTTTCCGAAGCAATGAGCCACGCATTGCCCATCCTGCCGAGGCAGAGCGGCTTCAGGCCATAGGGATCACGGACCCCGATGAGTTTTCTGGGGCTGGCTACGACAAGGCCGTAGGCGCCTTTTATCTTTGCGGCCGTCCGCTTGATGGCATCCTCCACAGAGGAGGTATTAAGGCGTTCCCTGGCAATGTGCAGAGCGATGGCCTCGGAGTCGGTTGTCGTCTGGAAAACGGCTCCCGTTTTTTCAAGTTCCCGTCTCAGTCCGGCGGCGTTGACAAGATTGCCGTTATGCGCGAGAGTTAGGGTTCCTTTTAAGTAATTTAAAACAAGCGGCTGCGCATTCTCCGAAGTGGCTGCGCCGGTCGTGGCGTAGCGGACATGGCCGACGCCGATATTGCCGGTGAGACGGGCGAGGGCGTCCGGCGTAAAGACCTCCTGCACAAGTCCAAGACCTTTATGGCATAGAGCCGGAGCCATTGGCCCGTTGGTGTTACCGACCGCAATCCCGCATGATTCCTGGCCCCGGTGCTGGAGTGCACAGAGTCCGTAGAAAATATCACCGGAGACATTGGAACCGTCCGTGCCGAAGATTCCAAAAACACCGCATTCTTCTCTTAGCCCAGTCGTGTGTTCAAATGGCTGCATGACAGATCTCCTCCTTAAAACTTCAAAACTTCATTCATATTCATGATTCCCTAATTTCATCCCCTATATTGAAAAAAGCAGCTTATCGTAGGACGGATAGGAAAGAAATTCATCGGGTATCATGGTTTCCGCCTCATCTACATGTGAGCGGAGTTCATTCATTTTGGCCAGTATGGTGTAGCGGCAGTATTTTACCTTTTCCATGCTGTCTTCCAATCCGTCCGTCCCGGAAAATGCGGCTTTCAATTCATCGCTCCTCTCTGAGATGACGGTATACAGAGTGGAGAGGACGTTTAAACGCTCTTCTATTGCTGAGACGGAAGACGACGGCAGGGCTTTTTTAATTTTCACTTCGGTTTCGGCCAGTTCTTTTATGTAGGCGAGCAGGGAGGGGAGGAAAGTCTTGTTCATCATGGAGTGCATGGTCCTGGCCTCAATTATGATTGTCTTTATATAATTCTCCTGCATGATCTCATATCGGGAGAAGATTTCCTCCCGGGTGAACACATGGTGCTTTGTAAAAAGTTCAATATTTTTTTCTGCTATAAAGCAGGGAAAGGCCTCCGCACAGGTCGGAAGATTGAACAGTCCCCTTTTTTCCGCCTCCTCCACCCAGGCGTCCGAATAGCCGTTCCCATTGAAAACAATGCGTTTATGTCTGCGTATCACCTCTTTTAAAAGCGTGTGGATTGCGTCGGGCAGCTTTTCCGCCGGGATCTTCTCCAGGTGATCCGCAAATTCTCCGAGAACCTCGGCGACGGCGGTATTGAGAACCACATTCGGTCCGGACACCGGAAGAGAGGAGCCGGGCATGCGGAACTCGAATTTATTGCCGGTAAAGGCAAAGGGTGAGGTTCTGTTCCGGTCCATCGTGTCTTTGATAAAATGCGGAAGGACTTTCGCGCCCGCATTCATTGAAATTTCTTCCCTTGCCTCAGGCTCGGCGTCATTCTCGACAATGTCGAGGACTGCGGCAAGGTCATTGCCGATGAACATGGATACGATGGCAGGCGGGGCCTCATTGCCTCCCAGACGGTGATCATTGCCCGCCGTTGCGACCGAGACGCGCAGCAGATCGCCGTAAACATCCACGGCCTTTATGGTGGCGACCAGAAAGAGCATGAAGCGCAGGTTTCTGGCAGGCTCTTTATCGGGATCTAAGAGGTTGATCCCCGTGTTGGTAGAGAGCGACCAGTTGTTATGTTTGCCGCTTCCGTTAATACCCTCGTACGGTTTTTCATGGAGAAGGCAGGCAAGGCCGTGTTTTTCGGCCGTGCGCTTCATGACCTCCATTGTGAGCTGGTTATTGTCCGCGGCCAGGTTGTTGGTAGTGTATACAACAGCCAGTTCATGCTGTGACGGGGCTACCTCATTATGCCTCGTTTTAGCCGGAATGCCGAATTTCCAGAGTTCTTCATCCAGTTCTTTCATGAAGGCGAGAACGCGGGGGCGCAGTGAACCGAAATAGTGGTCATCCATCTCCTGGCCTTTTGGCGCAGGTGAGCCAAAAAGTGTTCTTCCGCAGAATTTCAGGTCGTTTCGCTTGTTATACAATTCTTTATCTACGAGAAAATATTCCTGTTCAGGACCGACTGTGGTATAGACACGGGTGACGTCCTCATCGCCAAAGAGCTTCAGCACGCGGAGTGCTTCCCGGTTAATGGCTTCCATGGAACGCAGCAGAGGTGTTTTTTTATCAAGGGCTTCTCCGCTGTATGAGCAGAACGCTGTGGGAATGCAGAGTGTCCCGTCTTTTATGAATGCCGGAGAGGTGGGATCCCAGGCTGTATAGCCTCTGGCCTCAAAGGTGGCCCGAAGACCGCCGGAAGGAAAGCTGGAGGCGTCCGGTTCCCCCTTAATTAATTCCCTGCCTGAAAAATCCATAATTACATCGTCATGGCCGAGGGGGCTTATAAAGCTGTCGTGTTTTTCGGCGGTGATTCCGGTCATCGGCTGAAACCAGTGCGTAAAATGGGTAGCGCCGTTTTCGACAGCCCATTCCTTCATGGCAACGGCAACGGCATTGGCAATGTCGAGCTCCAGATGGCGGCCCGTCTCGATTGTTTTGCGGAGGGCTTTGTATACATCTCTCGGCAGTTTGTTTTTCATGATTTTGTCGTTAAATACAAGGCTTCCATAGAGCTCGGGGATGTTCTTTACCATAATCATGTCTCCTTTCAGATACTGCACAGCGCGCAACTAAAACGCAGATTTTCAAAAAGAAAAAGGCACCTCGGTTGTACCGAAGCGCCTTTGCTTTTCTTTATTCTGTAGTATACACAAAAAAATCTGAATGTCAATATTTTCCTGAAATGTTTTTTGGATTGTTGAAAAATGAGAACGCCGCCGGCCGGCCGGGGGGCCTCGAAAAGACCTCGGCAAGTGCCGCTGAACTCCAGGTTCCCTACGGAATCTTTTTCTCCCTTCTTCCCCACTGGCAGGTTATGACCCGTGACTGAAGACGCAAAGGTTTTTGCCATCCCGCACCCCGGCCTGCGGCCGCTGAACTGTTCTATTCCTTCAAGGGGGAGGGACGCTTGTCGCGACAAGCTGCCCGGGAGTCTTCAGTTCACCGATCCCGTACCCTGGCCGTTCCGGCTGCGTTCTCACATAAATCCCTACTCCACGGTCACGGATTTAGCCAGATTTCTCGGTTTATCCACATCCAGGCCCCTGCCAAGGGAAACATAGTAAGCAAAGAGTTGAAGCGGGATAATGGCAAGGGAACCGGAGAAATAGCGGTTTGTTCTGGGAATAGAAACCGTAAAATCGGATATTTTCTCGAGTTCTTTATTATCCTCATTGGTCAGAGCCATCACGAAAGCGCCTCTCGTCTTAACCTCGACAACGTTGCTGATGGTTTTTGGATAGAGTGCTTCCTGGGTTGCAAGAGCCACGACAAGCGTGCCCTCCTCAATCAGTGATATCGTGCCGTGCTTAAGTTCTCCGGCTGCATAGGCCTCCGAGTGGATATAGGAGATCTCTTTCAGCTTCAGGGAACCTTCCATTGAGATGGCATAATCAATACCGCGGCCGATGAAGAAAATGTGCTCCGCGGCCAGATAACGGTTGGCAAAACGCTGAATCTGCTGGCGGTCCTTTAAGAGTTCATCCATCATCTCCGGAAGCTTCTGCAGATCTCCTATCATCTGGCTGTAGTCACTGTCCGCCAGAGTGGCGCGTACCTTGCCGAATTTCATCGCCAGCAGGTAGAAGGAGACGAGCTGTGCGCTGTATGCCTTTGTCGTTGCCACGGAGATTTCCGGACCGGCCCAGGTGTACATGACATTGTCAGCCTCACGGGCAATGGAACTGCCTACCACGTTGACAATGCCCAGAACTCTCTGCCCGTTTGCTTTCGATTCCCTGAGAGCGGCGAGAGAGTCGGCCGTTTCACCGGACTGGCTCACAATGATGACAAGTGTATTGCGGTCGAAAATCGGGTCGCGGTAACGGTACTCGGAAGCCAGATCCACCTCAACCGGTACCCTGGAAATTCCTTCGAATACATATTTCGCCATAACTCCGGTGTGATAGGCGGAGCCGCAGGCCACGATCATAATTTTGTTAATGCTGCGGATATCCTCATCCGTCATGCCGAGTTCTTCGATTACCACCTCGCCGTCCTGGATACGCGGACTGATGGTGTCGCGCACAGCCTTGGGCTGCTCATAGATTTCCTTCAGGAAGAAATGCTCATAACCGCCCTTTTCAGCGGCATTCACATCCCAGTCGATGCGGGTGCATGTTTTCTGAAGCGGTTCCTCGTCCACGTTGTAAAACTTGATTCCATCGCGGGAGAGAACCGCAATCTCCTCGTTCTCCATATAGAAAACTTCCCTGGTATACTGAAGAATCGCCGGCACGTCGGAGGCGATGAAATTACCGCTTTCACTGTGTCCTACGATCAGCGGACTGTCTTTTCTGGCGGAGAAAACCTGGCCCGGGAAGTCTTTAAAGAGGATACCAAGAGCATAAGAGCCTTCCACTTTCTGCATTACCTTTGTAAGCGCCTCAAGCGGGTTATGGTTACGGTTGTAATAATAATCAAGCAGATGTGCCAGAACCTCGGTATCGGTCTCGGAGATGAATTCATATCCCTTGCCAATGAGGCGCTGCTTTAATTTGCTGTAATTTTCAATGATACCGTTGTGAACGACAATAATCGAGCGATCTTTATTGAAGTGGGGATGGGCATTGGTATCGGAAGGGCTTCCGTGGGTAGCCCAGCGTGTATGTCCGATACCGACCGTTCCGGAGAGGGTGCTTCCATCTTTTGTCAGATCCTTAAGACGTTTGAGACGTCCCGTGACCTTTTCCATTTTTATATCTGTCCCGTTGTAAACTGCGATTCCGGCCGAGTCATAGCCCCGGTATTCCAGCTTGCTGAGTCCGCTTAACAGGATAGGAGCCGCCTGTTCATCTCCGATGTAGCCAACAATTCCACACATATGTTTTCCTCCGTTTTTTGGTTTCTGTCTAATAATACAGTAGTCAGTCTAGTACAGAAAGTGCTTATTTATACAGGTAAATTA
>CATWBR010000278.1 GCA_958349075.1 uncultured Clostridium sp. | reverse complement strand
TTTCCGTCCATCTGCCCCGTGTACCGTCATTTTGTTACAAACAGCAGAGTTTACTGAATATTTATTCTATTTTTCCAAACATAAGCAGAAATCGCATTCTTGACATATTTTTCAATTCAGATATAATTGAGCTAGCTAAATCAAGTAAAATTCAGTCATGCAAGTTAAATTTCATCGCAAGAAAGGGGTTTACTAATTGAACCAAATATATGACATTACAATAATAGGGGCAGGAGTTATCGGCTGCGCTGTGGCCCGTGAACTTTCACGGTACCGTCTGAAAACTGCGGTAGTGGAAAAGGCTCCCGACGTGTGCTGTGAAACCAGCTCCCACAACTCGGCGGTGCTTCATTCCGGATATAATAATAAACCGGGTTCCCTGATGGCAAAGTTTTGTGTGGAGGGAAACGCCTGTTTTGATCAGATCGCGGGAGAGCTCGATATTCCGTATAAAAGAACCGGAAAGCTGATCGTCGGTTTTTCCGGGGAAGACCGGGAGAAACTTTGGGAAATGAAGGAAACAGGGGAAAAAAACGGAATCCGCGGACTGGAAATCGTAGAGAAAGATTTTATCCGCGCGAAGGCTCCCTGTATCGGCGGCGAGTTTGCCATGTGGTCTCCCACCACCGCCATCTTAAGCCCGTTTGAATTCACCTTTGGACTGGCCGAAAATGCTGCGGAAAACGGGGTGGAATTCTTCTTTAACCGCGAGGTCACGGCTGTCACCCGCGAAACGGATTTTTCAGGAGACGCCGCTCCTTTTGGCGGCTCATTTCCGGAGGGAGAAAACTTTCTTTACCGTGTCCATACAAAAAACGGGGTTTTCATGACCCGCTGGGTTATCAACTGCGCCGGTCTATTTTCCGATAAAATATCGGCCATGTTGGGAATCGATGAGTATACCATCTATCCGTGCAGGGGGGAATATTTTATTTTAGACAAAAATCTGGGGGGTAAACTGCCCCTGCCGGCCTATCCGGTGCCCGATTACAGTACCGGCGGACTGGGGATCCATCTGACGCCAACGGTAGACGGCAACATCATGATCGGTCCCAGCACCGAGTATATCGATGAACGCGACAATTACGCCGCTACCAAAGATATTATGGATATGCTGATAAAAGACGGGGGACGCATTTTCCCCTACATAAAAAGAGACAGTTTCATCCGCAACTTTGCCGGGATAAGGCCCAAACTTACGCCCAAGGGTGTCGGAGGTTATCACGATTTTGTCATAGAACGCCGTGATGAACTCGCGCCCCGCACCGTTAATCTCGTCGGCATCGAATCGCCCGGACTCACCAGTGCCGTTCCGATCTCCCGTGAAGTTGCACGGCTGATCCAAGAGGTCGAGACGCTCAAACCGAATCAAAACTTTAATCCTATCCGAAAGCGTTTCTCTTCCTTCCGCGGCTGTACACCGGAGAGGCAGGAACAGTTGATCCGCAGAAACCCGGATTACGGTGAAATTATCTGCCGCTGTGAAACAATCACGAAAGCGGAGGTTTTAGATGCCATCCGGCGCCCGCTGGGCGCCAATACCGTAACTGGCGTGAAATACCGCTGCCGGGCCATGATGGGCCGCTGCCAGGGAGGCTACTGCCAAACGAGGATCACGGAACTTCTGATGCAGGAAAAACAGATACCACTTACGGAACTTACATACAGCCGGAAAGGCTCATCCATATTTACGGGGGCGGTGAGAGACGAATGAATAAAATCCATAAAGATGTGATTATCATTGGCGGCGGCCCGGGAGGCCTGGCTGCCGCAATTAAACTAAGGGAAAACGGCGTCCGCGATATCCTGATTGTGGAGCGGGAACATCACCTGGGCGGAATCCTCCGCCAGTGTATCCACGACGGGTTTGGACTGACACGCTTTAAGACGAGCCTGTCAGGACCGGAATATGCCCAGTATTTTATCGATCGTGTAAAAGAACTGGGAATCGATTTTGTCACAGATACCACGGTAATCGGCCTTACACCCGACAGGAGGGTGACCGCCTCCTCCTCCGGCGGACTGTCATGTTATCAGGCGGACGCCGTCATCCTGACCATGGGATGCCGGGAGCGCACCCGCGGCGCACTGTCCATCCCCGGTGAACGGCCATCCGGCGTCTTTACAGCCGGAGTGGCACAGACATATATCAATTTGAAAAACAAAATGATCGGGAAACGCGTTGTCATCCTGGGTTCCGGCGACATCGGAATGATCATGGCCAGAAGGCTGACCCTCGAAGGTGCCTCGGTTGAAGCCGTATTTGAAATACAGCCCTACCCCAGCGGTCTTCCCCGCAACATTGAACAATGCCTGAACGATTACCAGATTCCCCTCTACCTAAGCCACACCGTGACGGAAATTAAGGGCCATAACCGCCTGGAATCCGTAGTTGTAAGTAAGGTGGATGAAGAGATGAATCCAATACCTGGTACGGAAAAAGAATATCCCTGTGATACGCTCATCCTCTCCGTCGGCCTGATACCGGAGAATGAACTGACCTCCATGGCGGATGTGGAGCTGGATCCCCGGACTAAGGGCGCTGTGGTGGACGAATTTTACCAAACCAGCACGCCCGGCATATTTGCCGCCGGTAATGTTCTCCATGTACACGATCTGGTGGACTTTGTTTCCCTGGAGTCGGAACGGCTCGCCGATTCCGTAACACGCTATCTGGCCGGCAGTCTCCCTGTTCCGACCATTTCTCTGGAAACAGACGGATCCATTGGGTACACCGTGCCTCAGAAGATCACCGGGACCTGCGATACGCTTCTCTCTTTCCGTCCCCGCAGGCCGGTCCAAAACTGCTGCGTCCGTTTAGAACAGGAGGGAAAAATAATTTTCTCCGAGCATTTTGACAGGATGATCCCTGCAGAGATGGAACAGATTGCCCTCCCTAAGAGTGCTCTCCTTTCAAATCATACAATAAAGGTGGTGATGAGCAATGACTAAAATATTTACCTGCATTCTCTGCCCCAATGGCTGTGAAATTGAGGCAGCGTACGACGGTACCGAAATCCACTCCCTAAAAGGAAACAAATGTCCCAGGGGAGCCGACTACGTCAGGCAGGAACTGACTCATCCGGTGCGTACCATCTCCACCTCGGTTCTGGTCAGGGGCGGGGAACTCCCACTTTGCAGCGTGCGTCTGACGAACCCTGTCCCCAGGGAGAAAATCTTCGACGTCATGGGTGAAATCCGGAAACTCAGTCTTGATGCACCTGTGCAGATCGGGCAGATCCTGATACACGATGTGCTCGGACTGGGGAGTGATGTTATTGCAACACGGCCCATTGAAAGGATGAATTGATAGAGGGCTGAAAACGCTGCCGGGGCGCGGATGGCGGCATCTCAACTGCCAATATTTTGACAGCAGGGGGATTTTTCTCTATTATGATAAATAAGTGCATCTATCTTATTTGCATTCTATTCGGTCCGCATTCTATCTTATTCGCCCTTTATCATAGAGCCGCAGTATTCACATTCCGCTACTGCTCCTCTTGCCACCTTGTTCACGCCTCCGCATCCTCTGCAGTTCACCGTCATATATTCTATCCTGGGCTGTCCCGGCGCCTGGTTAACCGGCAAAACCGTCTGTGACCGCGCTGCGGCCTGATTCTTCGCGCCAATTACCAGCCGGTTGGAATTTGCATCGATGTAAGCATTGGCAAATAAATTCTTTTTGATCATTTTTTCGATATTGGACTTTACAACATCCGGGGAAGTATTGAGGGCTGCAGCCAAATAATCAATGTTTCCCTCCTGGCTGCCCGACAAAGCCGTTACATATTTTTTAAAATCCACGGTCAGCTTACGTCTTTTCCTGCTGAACACAATCAGGACCAGTCCTATCACATCACAGACAAGACAAAATTGTAAGAAACCGCCTGCTCCCAGCTCGGGATCGTAAAACGACATAATCGTACACAAACCGAAGAGCAGCAATATGATTATCCCTGCCACCAATTGAATCTTTTCGATAATCTGGTTTATTAACAGGGCTGTTTTGGAACTGTCCACCTCAGATACCTCCATGCTGTAATTATTATGTTATACTAAAAAATCCATTTCAATATTCCATTCAATCCTGTAATTAATGGCCGCGGCCTGCAAAGGCACAGGTCACCGCTTCATTGCCTTTGAAATGGTGTAAAATATAATTCCGGCCATCATTCCCACAATTAACAGCACAGCCTCTACTGCGATAAAACCCTTTACCGCATCCTTCAGTACCGTCATAAAAAGCAGAGAACTTATAAATGTCAAAAATGAGTATATAATGATTACCGTACCAATACCGACTCTCGCTATAATCTGGGATGTCTTATCCGCTATTGCGTCAAGGAATATTAATCCGCCAAACAGAACCCCTTCCGACAAAACCATGAAGAACAGCGCGGCAGCCGTTACGCCATGCCAATCCCTGATGAATAATCCGCAAAGGAGCAATGTCAGAATCATACTTAACGCCGCCAATATCCCATATGTTTTTCTATATTTCATCTACGTCTCCTTTAGAGCTTTTCTCCACATTCCAGACAAAATTTAGGACTGCCTTCAAATGCCGTGCCGCATTTCGGGCATCTCTTTACCAGAGCTTCTCCGCACTCCGGACAGAATTTCATTTCAGCGGAAATTGCGGCTCCGCATCCGGGACATTTCTTTTGCAGTTCATACCCGCAGACAGAACACTCAGCAGTTCCCTCCGCCAAATCATTGCCGCATTCCGGACAGTGATTTATCTTTCTGCCGCATTGTGGGCAAAATTTAACAGTTTTTGTAATTTTGCATCCGCATGCCGAACATTTTGCCTCCGTCTTTTCTTCTTTCGGCTCCTGATCGGTATCAAAACCGCACATACCGCAGAATCTTTGATTTCCCGTCATGGCGGCATGGCACTTAGGGCATTCTTTGGTTCCGCCGCCGTCCGTCTTTAATCCCTGTGTTATCTCATTAAAGGCTCCGCCTACGCCGTTCCCCATTCCAAAACCCATTCCCAGGCCCATGCCTGCTCCCATAAGCGGTGCAGCCGTCGAACCGGTATTTTTCGCGGCTCCTTCCAACGTATCAAAGGAACGTTCCTGCTGATAATTATATCCGATAATATTCATCTCCGCCCGCTTTGCAAGGGCCGCCTTCAACTGTTTTACAGCCGGATCCTCTTCGGGGACGCTTACATCATTGACATAAAAAGCTGCCAGCTTGATTCCGTATTCCTCTAAAACCGGCTCCATCCGTGCTTTCATGAATTCGGACAGTTCATCCAAATACGCGTTAATTTCCAGGATGCTGATCTGTTTATGTATCAAATAAGTGGAAAGGGAATCCTTGACCTTCGTTATGTACAGACCTCTGAAATATTTGATAATCTCCATCTTTCCAAAAGCCGGAAGAGTTCCCACCAGTTTTACCAGAAATTTCTTTGAATCCTCAATCTGTATTCCAAATGCCCCATTCGATCTGACCGGTACAAAAATCCCATACTTTGCATCCTGTATCTGGATTGGAGTCGGTGTTCCCCACTTTACATCAAGATTATATGCCTTATTGACGAACCACACCTCTGCGGTGAAAGGGGAACGGTTGCCGAAGGGCAGATTAATGATTTTGTTCAAAAAGGGAATATTGGCCGTATCTAAAGTGTGACGTCCGCTTCCGAAAACATCCAGCGCCTGTCCGCCTTTAAACAGGATCGCTTCCTGGGACTCATTCACAATAAGCTGTGTCCAGGTCCCCAGTTCCTCGCTTGGATATTTCCAGGCAAACGTATCCGGGTTTCCATTATATTTTATCACATCAACAATAACCATTCTTTACCTCCTTGGCTGTTTGGCTCATTAATTACCATAAAAATAGTCGAATTCCGTAATAAAAAACACATTTTTGACGACTTATTTTATTGTATACATAAGAAAGGATACCACAGAATCTGGAATATTACAATTGGGATGGGGAGAATTAGGATATTTGGGAAAAAACAAAAATACGCGT
This sequence comes from uncultured Clostridium sp., assembly GCA_958349075.1. GTDB lineage: Bacteria > Bacillota > Clostridia > Lachnospirales > Lachnospiraceae > Otoolea. The sequence goes on along the minus strand of CATWBR010000278.1, from coordinate 110 downwards.
TCTTGCTGCATTTTAGGCACCTATACAACACGCAAGAGGGCCGGATTACCTACAGGATGGTATTACAACGGAATTGCTAATAGATAGGAATATATCTTGTGGGTATATAT
>CATWBR010000277.1 GCA_958349075.1 uncultured Clostridium sp. | reverse complement strand
GTCCGGCGCAGGCTATCCCTGTCGGTCAGGTGCATAACAATGGAGTGGGCTTATGGAATGTGAAGAAAGACTTAATAAAATAGTAGAAGGTTTCCAGAAATGCAGAAATGCCTTTACTGCGATTGGGGACGAAACAAGGCAGTTGATTTTACTTGTGCTGCTGGAGAATGACTTGTCGGGCATCCGGGTGGGCGAAATTGCGCAAAAAACACATCTAACCAGGCCGTCCGTCTCCCACCATCTTCAGCTCCTGAAAGAGGCGGGAATTGTAGCAATGCGGAGAGAAGGAACAAAAAATTACTATTATATGAGTGTGGATGAAACTCAGTGGAAGGACATTGCCGATTTAGTCAATCTTATTTACGGCAGTGTAAAACTTGCCGGTACACAATCATAAGTTCAGATCAGGGAGGACGGGATCATGATTCTATATTTTTCAGGAACAGGCAACAGCGAATATGCTGCAAAGAGAATTGCGGAAAAAACAGGGGATGAGGTTTTCAACCTGTTTGAGAAAATCAAAAACCGGGACTTTTCAATGGAACATCCGGAAATTATATTTCCGGAAATTGAGCACCCGGACAGTCCGTGGGTGATTGTAGCCCCGACCTATGCGTGGAGAATCCCCCGCATCCTGCAGGAATGGCTTGAAAAAACCAAACTGCCCGGCAGCAGGGAAATGTATTTTGTTATGACTTGTGGAGGGGACATCGGATACGCGGGAAAATATCTCAGAGAACTGTGTCATTCCATAAATATGGATTACCAGGGATGCTATCCCATCGTCATGCCGGAAAATTATATTGCTATGTTCTCCTCCCCTTCCAAAGAAGAAGCACTTGAAATCATCCGCCGGGCGGAAGGGGAAATCGACCGGGCGGCGGCTTTTATAACGGGCCGGCGGATGTTCCCGCAGCTCCCCCTTACGGTAAAAGATAAAATGAACAGCGGCATAGTCAACCATCTTTTTTACCCGATGTTTGTCCACGCCAAAAAATTCTACGCCGCAGATACCTGTATCTCCTGTGGGAAATGTGCGTCTGTCTGTCCTATGAACAATATCCGAATTGAAAAAGGCAAACCCGTGTGGGGGAATGACTGCACACACTGCATGGCCTGCATCTGCCGCTGCCCTGTCGAGGCGATTGAGTATGGAAAACACAGCATAGGACTTACACGGTACACCTGCCCGAAGTAAAGAGCCGTTTATGGTTTTCATGCTGCATTTTCCGCTTGACTTTGACACCGTGTCGCAGTTTATACTTGAACCGTCAGGAGGTATCACATGGAAGAAATGACCGTAAGCCAGGTATCCCAGAATCTGGGCATATCTACAAGAATGCTCCGCTATTATGAAAAGGCGGGATTAATCACCAGTTCCCGGCGGGAAGGATACTCTTACCGCGTTTATGACGTTAATGCAGTTTCCCGAATCAGGCAAATTATACTCCTTCGAAAGCTTCGGATACCCGTCCGCCAGATCGAGACAATATTGAACAATACGGATGCGGTTGCAGCCATTGACATTTTCCGCCGGAATATAGAGGAACTGGACGAGGAAATTACGGCGCTCTCCACAATCAGAGACATATTAAACCGTTTCGTTGAGGAGCTGGGCAAGGCTGCCAAACTGCCCCTGAGTCAAATTCTGCCGAAGGATGATACGCTGCTGGCGGCGATTGAATCGCTCGGTCTGATCAGTATTAATTTCAGGGAGGAACAGTCCGCAGATAAATTTAAAAAAGCAGATGAACGGCTTTCTAAGGTAAGCGGTGTGAGAATTATTTATCTGCCCCCGGCTTTCATTGCTGCTTCTCATTACATCGGCGATGAACCCGAATTAAATGCAAACTTCCAAATCGACCGCTTTGTAAGGGAGAGCGGTTTGGGAAAGATAAAACCCGACCTGAGGCGGTACGGTTTTAATCATCCGAATCCGATCGATGAAACAGGTTACCACGGTTATGAGGCCTGGGTAACCATTCCCGACGATATGGAGGTACCAGCGCCGCTGATAAAAAAGAAATTCAGCGGAGGTTTGTATGCGGCCCATATGATTTCTTTCGGTAATTTTAATGAATGGGACGCCTTCCTTGAATGGATCATGAATGATAAGATGTATGAGTTTGCAGGTGATTTACAGGATCAGGAGCACATGTGCGGGCTGATGGAGGAGCACTTAAACTACTATAGCCACATCGAACAGCCCGAGCAGGATTTAGACCATTTACAGTTGGATCTTTTAATGCCGGTGAAAGAAAAAAAAGACTGACTGAAGTTATGAAATCCAGAATAGAATCCCCCGGCACAAACGGCTTTTTCTCCGCTGTTTGTGCCGGGGCTCTTATGTCTTTGTCTATAATCTCAAAATTCCCACTGCGGCCGCCAGCGCCATAACAAGTATGTTCGTGACCGTCATAATCGGAACGCCTTTCTTTACAATGCCGTCCACTTCCGTCTCCAGCAGAGGCGCAGCCACATAAATCGACGCGTTGACAGGTGTTACACCGGTTCCCAGCGCAAGGTTGCACACATAGGGGGCAATAATTTCGATTGGAGTGTATCCAAACTGGGCCCCGATAAAGATCAGGAGCGGATACATTGCGTTGTACAACTGATACGGCACAAACCGGATAACCGGAACGCTCACGGCCAGAAGCACGATAAACGCGTACTTTGCCGTTCCTCCCGGGAAAATACCTACGATTAACTGGGCAAAAGACTCAACCATTCCCGTCTGGGCGAATACCGCAATGTAGACGGAGATGGAAAGGAGCATCAGAATGATATTAAATATCATGGTTCCCGTCCTGTTCCACATATCGGCAAAGGTTTTCGGATAATTTAAAAGGGCGGTGATGCACGATACAATAATAAAAACAAAGTAGGCTTGTATCTTAAAGACGGCGAGCGCCACGATGACCGCAATAAAGACTGCCAGGTTGACCCAGAACAGCTTCGGGCGGGCATTTTCCTCTTCTTTTCCCTGCCCTCTGAATTGTATTTTTTCACGTACAATCAGGTGAAAACAGCGCATTTTCGCTTTAAAGCATTAAATTTTAGCAGTTTAAAGCAAAAAACTCTTGACAGAAGTCCGTATTGCTCTTATACTGTAACAAAACATTTTGAAAAACCTTTAATTGGTGGCGGTGAACAGCCCGAAAGGCCTGCTTTTACCGCGTATAAGGAGAAGATGCCATGAATGCCTCAGTAAAGATCAGAAACGTTGTATTCGGAGAAGGAATCCCGAAAATCTGCATTCCGCTCACGGACACGAATTTGGATGGACTGCGTCAGTCCGTCAAAGCAATGGAAAACGCCCCCTTCGACTTTGTAGAATGGCGCGCGGATTTTTACCAGAATATTGAAAATCCGCAGGTGCGATTCCAGGCCATGGCATATCTTCGCGAACAGCTTAAGGAGATTCCGGTCCTGTTCACAATCCGTACCGATGCAGAGGGAGGAAAGCTGAAACTCAGCACGGAGGATTACACCGCCCTGAATCTCGCCGCCATTGAGAGCGGCCTCGTGGATTTGGTCGATGTGGAGCTTTCAAGGGGTGATGATACGATGAAAACACTCGTAGACGCCGCCCATCAGGCCGGAGTAAAGATTATTGCCTCCCGCCACGACACCACCTCAACGCCCTCCAAGGAAGTAATTGTGGGCCATCTCTGTGAGATGCAGCAGCTTGGGGCCGATATTGCCAAATTTGCCGTAATGCCCCAGAATGAACGCGATGTACTGACCTTGCTCGATGCCACTCTTACAATGAGGGAGGAACATCAGGAGACGCCCGTCATCACGATGTCCATGGGACGCCAGGGCGCCATCAGCCGGATCTGCGGCAGCGTGTTTGGTTCCGCCATCACATTCGGCACCGCAGGCAAAGCCTCCGCACCGGGCCAGCTCCCCGCCGATCTGCTCTCCAACTTTATAACAAGTCTTGCATAAGAACGGTATATGCATTCAGGGAGGCGTATTCATTTACGCCTCCCCTTTTCTTAGCTCTTTAATCGCCGCCTCCAGGCCGCGCGCCGTTAACTGGAACATGGGAAAACATTCGCGTACCAGCCCGATGGTGCGGGAACCGGCGTCATAGTCCCAAAGCTTCTCATGCAGTGGGTTCAGCCAGACCGATGACGGAAAACGCTTCTTCAGCGCCTTCAGCCAGTAAATCCCCTCTTTTTCATTCTCATGGTAATAATCAAGAGTGCCACCCGGCTCCAGAAGTTCTGACGGAGCCATAAGTGCGTCTCCCACAATAATGACCTTATACTCTGTCTTCAGGTTGTGGAACAGCCACTCTGTGGAAATCTTATCATCCCACGAACAGCCTGGCCCGGTAAATAACTGATCGTAAAAACAGTTGTGAAAATAATACACCTTCAAATCCTTGAACTGGGATGCCTGGTTGACGGCCTGGAAGAGACGGTTGCACATATCGGCATAGGCCCACATGGAGCCGCCGCTGTCCATCAGAAGAAGAAGCTTCGTCTGGTTTTTTCTCGGCCTCTCCATCACCAGTTGAAGTTTCCCTCCCCGTTCGCAGGTCTTCTCAATGGTCTTTGTCACATCCAGTTCTGTTTTAGCCCCATCCTCCTTGCTGGACAGGAGCCTCAGTTTTCTGAGCGCCACCTGGAACTGCCTTAGCTGTAATACCTTATCCTCGCGGAAATCCTTATAATTCCGCTCCGCTGCCACTTTTAACGCACTTCGGTTCATCCCGGCTCCGTGGACACGGATTCCCTTCGGCGCATAGCCGGAGTGGCCGAATGCCGTGGTTCCTCCGGTACCGACCCACTTATTTCCTCCGTGATGCTGCTCTTTTTGTTCCGCCAGCCTCTGTTCCATCAGACGGCGTATCTCTTCGATATCCATCTTTCCCCAGGCCGCATCCGCTTCCTCCCTGTCGAAAGGCGTCTGTGTCATTGCCCTTGAGAGCCAGCGGGCCAGCTCTTTTGGAAGGCAGTCCTGTTCCTTTACATTTTTAAAGTACTCTAAAAACGCCTGATCAAACCTGTCGTAATCAGACTCCTTTTTTACCAGGATTGAGCGCGCCATATGATAAAATTCCGTCAGGCTGGCTTCATTCAGATTCAATTCCAGTGCGTCCATCAGGCAGGTCCACTCATTTAAACTGGTCTTCATGCCATAGCCGCGCAGAATATATAAGAAATCAGTAAACATATCGGTTCTCCGCCTGTTTTAAGTCTTCTGTTTTCTTCAGAAGAACGCCTGCAAAGGGGATTTCCTTCTCCAGTGTGCCGATCGGGATTCCTCCAATATGAAGGGCCTGTATCCAGTCCAGAACCTCCGAAGTCCCCGGCTTCTTCAGTATGCCCTTCATCCCGCGTATCCTGTAAAATGCATCCAGCACGCCCCCGATCAGTGTCTCCTCAAGATCCGGATAGTGTGCTTTAATAATCCGTTCCATCATCGGCGCATCGGGAAATGCAATATAATGGAAGATACACCTTCTCAGAAAAGCGTCGGGCAGCTCCTTTTCCGCATTGGATGTGATAATGACAATCGGCCTCACCTTTGCTTTTACAGTCTCCCCCGTCTCCGGTATATAGAATTCCATCTGATCCAGCTCCCAGAGAAGGTCGTTGGGAAACTCTAAATCGGCCTTATCGATCTCGTCTATCAGAAGCACCGCCTGTTTTTCCCTTTTAAAGGCCTCTCCCAGCTTGCCGAGACGGATATATTTGGCGATGTCGCCCACCCCCTCCTCGCCAAACTGGCTGTCATAGAGACGCTGGACCGTATCATAGACATAAAGCCCGTCCTGCGCCTTGGTGGTGGACTTGATATTCCAGATTAAAAGTTCCATGTCCATGGATTTTGCGATTGCTTCCGCCAGCATCGTCTTGCCGGTTCCCGGTTCACCTTTTATTAACAGCGGTTTTTTAAGCGCAGCCGCTATGTTGACACTGCGGATCAGTTCGTCCGACGCAATATAGTTCTCATTTCCGTGAAATTGCAGCATTGTTATTTTCCTCCTCCAAAACAGGGCACAGAGCTTACCTCCGCTCTGCGCCCTGCCTTTATGTTACTATCAAACTTATTCTTCGTCCATACCCGGTTTGAAGAAATCACCGAACAGTTCTTCATTGGACGGCATATCTTCCGGAAGAGGACGTGCTACCC
>CATWBR010000276.1 GCA_958349075.1 uncultured Clostridium sp. | reverse complement strand
GATTTTAAAAGCAGAAAAGCTGGCTGATAAAATCTATCTGATGGTCGTGGAAGCTCCCAGGGTCGCACGTTCCTGCGAACCGGGTGAGTTTGTGATTGTCAAGATAGATGAAGAAGGGGAGAGGGTTCCTCTGACCATTTGTGATTATGACCGGGAGAACGGGACCGTGACGATCGTCTTCCAGACGGTCGGAGCGTCTACGGAGCGGATGAGCGGCTTAAAGGCCGGGGATGCCTTCCGTGATTTTGTCGGCCCCCTTGGAAACCCGTCCGAGTTTGTGAAGGAAGACCCGGAGACACTGAAAAAGAAGAGGATCCTTTTCGTAGCAGGAGGAGTCGGGGCCGCCCCTGTTTACCCGCAGGTGAAGTGGATGAAGGAGCACGGCATCGACGTGGACGTCATCGTGGGTTCCAAGACAAAGGAACTCCTGATCCTGACGGAGGAGATGGAAAAACAGGCGGGGAACCTTTACATAACAACCGATGACGGAACCTGCGGCCATAAAGGGATGGTGACGGAGGTCATCACGGACCTGGTGGAGAAGCAGGGGAAGAAATACGACACCTGTGTGGCAATCGGCCCGATGATTATGATGAAATTCGTCTGTTTACTGACAAAGAAGCTGGAGATCCCGACGGTGGTCAGCTTAAACCCGATCATGGTGGACGGGACCGGGATGTGCGGCGCCTGCCGCGTGACGGTGGGCGGCAAGGTGAGATTCGCCTGTGTGGACGGCCCGGAATTTGACGGGCACCAGGTCAACTTTGACGAGGCCATGAAACGCCAGCAGTTGTACCGCACCCAGGAGGGCCGGGCAGTGCTGAGAATTCAGGAGGGGGAAACCCACCACGGCGGATGCGGACATTGCGGAGGTGAAGAATAGATGGAAGCCAAGAGAGATATGATGGTAAAAGTACCGGTAAGGGAACAGGAGCCGAAGGTGCGCGCCGCCAACTTTGAGGAGGTGTGCCTGGGATACAATAAAGAGGAGGCTATGGCGGAGGCGGAGCGCTGCTTAAACTGCAAAAACGCAAAGTGCATCGCGGGCTGCCCGGTGTCCATCGACATCCCGGCATTTATCCGGGAGGTGAAGAACGGGGAGATCGAGGGAGCGGCCCGTGTGATAGCGGGAGCGTCGGCCCTTCCGGCCGTGTGCGGCCGTGTCTGCCCGCAGGAGACCCAGTGCGAAGGCCTCTGCATCAGGGGAATCAAGGGGGAGCCGGTCTCCATCGGCAAACTGGAGCGTTTTGTGGCGGACTGGTCAAGGGAACACGGCTTTGTGCCGGAGGCCCCGGAGAAGACGAACGGGAAGAAGGTGGCCGTGATTGGTTCCGGACCCTGCGGCCTGACCTGTGCCGGGGATCTGGCAAAGCTTGGGTATGAAGTGACCATTTTCGAGGCCCTCCATGAGGCGGGCGGCGTGCTCACTTACGGCATCCCGGAGTTCCGTCTGCCGAAGGCGGGTGTGGTTCAGCCGGAGATAGACAACGTAAAGAAGCTGGGTGTCAAGATAGAGACCAACGTGGTAATCGGGAAGTCGGTGACCATCGATGAACTGATGGGAGAGGAAGGCTTCCAGGCCGTATTTGTCGGTTCCGGGGCCGGTCTTCCGAAATTCATGGGGATCCCGGGGGAGAATGCCAACGGCGTGTTCTCAGCCAATGAGTATCTGACCAGGAGCAACCTGATGAAGGCGTTTCGGGACGACTATGACACCCCGCTCATGATCGGGAAACAGGTGGTGGTAGTCGGCGGAGGAAACGTGGCCATGGACGCGGCCAGGACGGCGCTGCGCCTTGGAGCCGCGGTACATATCGTATACAGGAGAAGTGAGAAGGAGCTGCCGGCCAGGGCAGAGGAAGTCCACCATGCAAAAGAGGAGGGGATACAGTTTGATCTCCTGACAAACCCGGTGGAGATCCTGACGGATGACAACGGCTGGGTGAGCGGGATTATCTGCCGCAGGATGGAGCTTGGCGAGCCGGATGAATCCGGAAGGAGAAGGCCGGTGGAGAAGGCGGGATCGGATTTCCGGATCGACGCCGACACGGTGATCATGGCGCTTGGGACGTCCCCGAACCCCCTTATCTCGGCCACAACGGAGGGACTGTCGGTAAACCGATGGAAATGCATCATCGCGGATGAGAAAGATGGAAAGACGACGAAAGAGGGAGTCTACGCAGGCGGAGATGCAGTGACCGGGGCGGCGACCGTTATCCTTGCGATGGAGGCGGGCCGTGCCGGGGCGCGCGGGATTGATGAGTACCTTTCAGGTAAATAATGATGCGGCCTGCAGAACGGATGCACAACAGTTTCTGCGGCCGGCATTTGTATGAAGTGCAGCCCTGGCCGGAGCTTATTTGTGATGGCCGGGGCTGTTTTGTAATGGCGGGAGTTGTTTTGCGGCCGTGCCGGACACGGTCTTGTCTGTGAAACATTTTGCCGGAGATAATCAATTTAGAGGGAAAAAAGATGAATAAGAAAGTAGATTTACTCCACGAGCCGATTCTGCCGGCTCTGACGCGGCTGGCGGTGCCGATTATGGCAACGTCACTGGTCCAGATGGCCTATAACCTGACGGATATGGCATGGATTGGCAGATTGGGAGCCGGCGCGGTGACGGCCGTGGGAACCGCCGGAATGTATAGCTGGCTTTCACAGGGGATTGTGGATCTGGCTAAAATAGGCGGTCAGGTAAAGGTGGCTCATGCTCTGGGCGCCGGTAATGACAAGGAAGCAGCACAGTATGCAAAAGGCGCCATCCAGATGGGGCTTTTATTTGCCGTGATCTATGGAATGATATCGCTGTTCGGGGCAAAGCATCTGATTGGGTTCTTCGGGCTGAAAGATCCGGTAATCATAGCAAATTCGGAGAACTATCTGCGGATTGTCTGCGGTCTGATTATTTTCCCCTATATCAACTCGGTGCTGACCGGTATCCTGACGGCCACCGGCGACAGCAAAACGCCGTTTAAGGCCAATGTCATCGGTCTGGCGGCAAATATGGTCCTCGATCCTGTCCTGATCTTTGGAATCGGTCCGTTTCCGGTTATGGGAGTGGTCGGAGCCGCCATCGCGACGGTGACGGCGCAGATCACGGTTTCCGTCATTTTTATACTGGCGGTCAGCAGAGATACGGCTCTTTTCAAGCAGTTCAGGCTGTTTTCCAGGACACCAATCCGGTATATCAGGGAGATCGTGACCATCGGATTCCCGGCATCGATACAGAACCTGATCTATGCGGGAATATCGATGATTTTAACGAGACTGGTGACAAGCTGGGGAGATACGGCAGTGGCGATCCAGAGAGTGGGCGGACAGGTGGAATCCGTCTCCTGGATGGTGGGAGAAGGTTTTGCAGCCGCCGTCAATTCATTTACCGGGCAGAACTTCGGCGCGGGGATGTTTGACCGCGTCAAGAAAGGCTTTTCGGCAGCGGTAAAAATGATGGGGGTATGGGGACTGATGACAACCGCCCTGCTGATTTTCATGGCGAGGCCGATCTTTGGGATATTCATCCATGAACCGGAGGTGCTTCAGGCCGGGGTGGAATATCTCCAAATCCTCGGACTTTCCCAGTTCTTTATGCTGATAGAGGTAACGTCGGTCGGCGCCTTTGCCGGCCTTGGAAAGACCTCCATCCCGTCGGTATTAAGCATCACGCTGACCTCGGCCAGAATACCGCTGGCGATTCTGTTTTCCGCCATGGGACTGGGGTTAAACGGAATCTGGTGGGCGCTTACCGTATCCAGCGTGGCAAAGGGAATCATTTTCTACATTGCATATAAAATGACACTGAAAAAAATGGAAAAAAGGATGGGAATTCCATTACAAAAAACGACGTAAAACTTCAAAAAACGGCAGGTGTTTTTGTGAAAAGTTTTCTCGAAAAAACTATAGACGAAATAAAAGATACGTGAGATAATAAGAGCAAGTATGATGTGATAAAATTAACAAAGTACTAACACATTCATTTTGAAAGGAGTCTTAAAATGATTTATTCACACGAAGTTGAAAGTATGTGTCCAGTAGCGCAGGGCGTTAATCACGGCTGTGCTCCGATTCCGGAAGAAGCAAAATGGGTAAAATCCAGAGAGGTGAAAGATATCTCCGGTTTAACTCACGGTGTGGGCTGGTGTGCTCCGCAGCAGGGTGCCTGTAAGCTGACTCTGAATGTAAAAGAGGGAATCATTCAGGAAGCTTTAGTAGAGACAATCGGATGTTCAGGTATGACACACTCCGCAGCCATGGCAGCAGAAATTCTCCCGGGAAGAACCGTTCTGGAGGCGCTGAACACTGACCTTGTCTGTGATGCAATTAATACAGCGATGAGAGAGCTTTTCCTTCAGATCGCATACGGAAGAACACAGAGTGCATTCTCAGAGGATGGTCTTCCAATCGGTGCAGGTCTTGAGGATCTGGGCAAGGGACTTCGTTCTCAGGTTGGTACAATGTATGGAACATTAAAGAAAGGTCCGCGTTACCTGGAGATGGCAGAAGGCTATGTAACAGGAATCGCTCTTGATGATGAGAATCAGATCATCGGTTACCAGTTTGTAAACTTTGGCAAGATGACAGATTTCATTAAGAAGGGCGATGATCCGGCTACTGCATATGAGAAGTCCAAAGGCCAGTACGGCCGTGTGGATGACGCTGTGAAGATTATCGATCCGAGACAGGAATAATCGGTTATTATCACGGTGCAGTAAAGATATTACATAGACAAAGGCTTAATAGCAGGTAAATATATTCTTATTATCCGCAGACGTTATACCCGATCAAACGGGACACGCTGTTTTGCAAGACGTGTTGCTGTATGCAGTATCGCTGCTTATGCGGGCTTGCGGATAGTGATAAAATATTAAGGAGGATCATAGAGTTATGGCATTATTTGAATCATATGAGAGACGAATTGACAAAATCAATTCCGTATTAAACAGCTATGGCATCGCTTCCATTGAAGAGGCCGAGAAAATCACGAAAGATGCTGGACTGAACGTATATGACCAGGTGAAGAAAATACAGCCTATCTGCTTTGAGAACGCAGGCTGGGCTTATACGGTAGGCGCGGCCATTGCTATCAAAAAGGGCTGCAGAAGAGCGGCGGACGCAGCAGCGGCAATCGGTGAGGGACTTCAGTCATTCTGTATCCCGGGCTCCGTTGCCGATCAGCGTAAAGTAGGTTTGGGCCACGGCAACCTTGGCAAGATGCTTCTGGAAGAGGAGACGGACTGTTTCTGCTTCCTGGCAGGCCATGAGTCCTTTGCAGCCGCAGAGGGCGCTATCGGTATTGCAGAGAAAGCCAACAAAGTACGTAAGAAACCGCTCCGCGTCATCTTAAACGGACTTGGCAAGGACGCTGCCCAGATTATTTCCCGTATCAACGGTTTTACCTATGTTGAGACAGAGATGGACTATTATACAGGCGAAGTGAAAGAGCTGTGGAGAAAATCCTACTCTGAAGGTTTAAGAGCCAAGGTTAACTGCTACGGCGCAAATGACGTAACAGAAGGCGTTGCTATCATGTGGAAAGAGGGCGTGGACGTTTCCATCACCGGAAATTCCACCAACCCGACAAGATTCCAGCATCCGGTGGCAGGTACTTACAAGAAGGAATGTATTGAAAAGGGCAAAAAATATTTTTCAGTTGCATCCGGCGGTGGTACGGGCCGTACCCTTCATCCGGACAACATGGCGGCAGGTCCTGCTTCCTATGGTATGACGGATACACTGGGCCGTATGCACTCAGACGCTCAGTTCGCAGGTTCTTCCTCCGTTCCGGCTCACGTGGAGATGATGGGTCTGATCGGCGCAGGCAATAACCCGATGGTCGGAATGACGGTAGCCGTTGCGGTCTCCGTGCAGGAAGCGGCTGACGCTGGTAAGTTCTAAGTAAATAATGAGGATAGACAGAGATATTGAAGGAGTGTAAAGGATTAAAGGCTGGAACAGCCGGAATACCCTTCAGAAAGAAACCCCAGGGAGGTGCACCTTCCTGGGGTTTCTTTCTGAAGAGGAATCACTATTTCCACAATCTTCTCAGTCGGACACAGCCTCATATCCGTCTTGTGCAAACAGGCTGAGTGATGACATCAGAATATGTTTCCTTGTCTTGACAAAATGACTACAATATGTAACAATAGTTACACAACAAGGGTATCATAACGATGGCGTTATAG
>CATWBR010000275.1 GCA_958349075.1 uncultured Clostridium sp. | reverse complement strand
GTGTTACCGGGCCATGTGCAGGGAGGATGAACCGTGCCGTGACTGTCCGGCCGCAAGGGACGAGGCAAAGAGCGGGGTATTATACAATAAAGTGACCCAGAGATGGGTAGAGGTCAGCGGCGGCAATATCGACTGGCCGGGGCATGGCTCCTGTACCATGGTCATGACCACCGGAATACGGGAGGTTAACAAGAACTTATTCTATAATCTCACCAGTATTTCTGCATATGATGAACTGTTTGAACTGAACCTGACCAGAGACACCTACAAAATCCTTTATCATCAGGCCGGCAAGTATGTGATACCGGCGGAAGAGGGAGAGCTCCAAAAGATGATGAAGGAAGTGGCGGACGGCATGATCCACCCGGACGACAGGGAGGAATTCCTGGAATTCTGGAACCTGGAACGGATGTTTGACACCCTGCAGCAAGAGGGAACGGACCGGAGCATGAAGAAACAGCTTCGAAAGCTCAGGACGGACGGCAGTTACTGCTGGGTGACCCAGATTGCGGTGCCGCTAAACCAGGGAGAATACGACGATCGGATACTGATGTGTTTTATTCAGGATATTGATGAACAAAAGCAGAAGGAGCTTAAGCTGTCGGAGAAGGAGCGAAAGGAAGAGGAGTGCGATCCGCTCACCGGCCTTTACCACAGAGCCGAATTCTTTAAGGCAGCGGAGCGGTTCCTGCGGGAAATCCGGAATGAAACCTATTGTATCATGGCCATTGATGTGGAACATTTTAAGCTTTTTAACCAGTGGTACGGCGAGGCGGAGGGCGATCGTTTCCTGCTCAATATCGGGGAGCAGCTTAAGAAGGCCCAGGATGAAAACTGCGGAATTGCCGGATACATGGGCGGCGATGATTTTGTCATTATCCTGCCGGACGATAAAGAGATGCTTTTGAAGCTGCGGGACGGGATTATGGGATATGTCAGGCAGTATGGGAAGAACGCCGGTTTTCTTCCTGCCTTTGGTCTGTATTCGATCGAGGACAAAGACGTTCCGGTCAGCACCATGTATGACAGGGCCGTCGTTGCCCTGGCCTCCGTAAAAGGCAATTATGCACAGCGTGTGTGCCGGTATGACAGCCGGATGATGAAAAAGATGGAGGAAAACCATCGTCTGCTTTCCGAGGTGCAGCGTGCGCTCGATAACGATGAATTTGTTTATTATCTCCAGCCGCAGTGCAACATGGCAAACGGAAAGATTGTGGGATTGGAGACTCTGGTCAGATGGATCCATCCGGAGCGCGGCGTGATTTCCCCGGGAGAGTTCATCCCGCTTCTTGAAAGTAACGGTCTGATAGCCAGTCTGGATCTACATATGTGGGAAAAAATCTGCATTAACTTAAGAAACTGGATCGATCGGGGCAGACGGCCTGTCCCCGTCTCCGTCAATGTGTCCAGGGTGGATATCTATACGATTGATGTGGTGGACTGCTTTGTCGGCCTGGTGGAGAAATATCATCTGGAGCCGAAGCTTTTGGAGATTGAGATCACGGAAAGCGCCTATGCGGAGGAATACGATATTTTTACCGGCGTAATTGCCAAACTTCGGGCGGCAGGGTTCCTCGTGTTTATGGACGATTTCGGGAGCGGTTATTCATCCCTCAATATGCTCAGTGATGTCAAGGTGGACGTATTAAAGATAGACATGAAGTTTCTCAAGATGGATGATAAGAGCGAGGGCCGGGCAATGCGGATCCTGGAGACGATTATCAACATGGCCCGTTTCATGGAGCTTCGCATGATCGCCGAGGGTGTGGAGACCAGGGCGCAGATGGAGATGCTTTTGGACATGGGCTGCCAGTATGGGCAGGGGTATTATTTTTACCGCCCCATGCCCATTGCGGACTGCGAGGCCATTATGGCCAGGGAAGACAACATGGATTTCCGCGGAATCACGGCCAGGACCATCAGCCGGATGCAGACCAGGGACTTAATGAACGATGATATATTCAGTGAGACAATGCTCAACAACATACTGGGAGGCATTGCCCTCTATGATATATCGGATGGCCATGCGGAGCTTTTGAGGGTTAACGAGCAGTACTGTAAAATTACCGGCACAAGCCTGCTGGAGCTGGAAGAGCGGCGCAAGAACATCAAAGAAAATATTTATCAGGAAGACCGAGACCTTCTCTTTCAGATTTTTGAACGGGCCTGCGAAGACAGGATGAGGGGAGGGGAAGGCGAGCTGCGGTATCTGAAGGGTGACGGAAGCATTATGTGGATGCACCTGCGCGCCTTTTTCATGAGGGAGCAGGACGGACACAGGCAGTTTTACTGTTCCGTCAGTGACATCACGCGGCAGAAGCAGAAGGAATGCCAGTTGGAATCCTCCCAGCGCGCTTTGGCGTCGGTGATTAACGTCGCGGAGAACGACAGGTCATTTATGAGTCTCGCGGAGGAGAACCGCAGGGCAGCGGCGGCAATTTTCGCACAGATGACACCGGGAGGGATGATTGGCGGATACTGTGAAGCAGGATTTCCGCTTTATTTTGCTAACTCCGAAATGGTGCGGCTTCTGGGCTATGATTCTTATGAGGAGCTGGCCGGGGCAATAGACGGTCAGGTGCTTAACACGATCCATCCCGATGACAGGCGGCAGGTGGAAAAGGATATCGGTCCCGAATACTATGCGGGTCTGGAATATACGACAACCTACAGGATGCCCAAAAAGGACGGCACATGGTTCTGGACGCTCGACAAGGGAAAAGTGGTGCTTGCCGAGGACGGAAGACTGGCGATTATCAGCGCCTGCACCGATATCTCGGAGACCATGTTTGCCCAGCAGCAGCTCGCGGAACGCAATGCGGCTTTGATCCGCCAGAACCAGGAACTCTATTTCCTGAACAATGACATGCCGGGCGGTTATCATCGGTGTGCCAGGACGGAGGACTTTGATTTCCTCTATATCAGCAACCGTTTTCTGGAGATTATCGGCTTCACGAGGGAGGAACTCAGAACCCGGTTTGACGACAAATTTATCAATATAATCCATCCGGATGACAGAGACAGAGTGAGAAAGGCGGTAGAATCCCTGCGGAGGGATGAGGAAACCTACAATTTGGAATACAGGGTGGCGGCGAAGCAGGGATATATCTGGGTTGCCGATCAGAGCCGCTACATGGAATACGGTGAAAGGGAATTCCTTCAGGGCGTTATCCTGGATATTACCGAGACGGTTGAACTTCGTAACAGGATGAAGCTTCTCATGAAACATATGCCCGAGGCCGTTTCCCTCCTTACCTACAAAGAAGAAAATATTTCCGTACGGATTCTGACGAAAGGTCTGTTTGGACGTATGGGCTGCCCGCAGGAAGAGTATGATGAGATATTTCAGAGCGGAACGTATGAAAGGGCTGCCGGGAACAGAGAGGAGGGGAGCCTGGAAGAGCGTCTGAAACGGTCCATGAGACGCCGCAGAAACTATCAGGATGTGATACAAGTGGCAGTACCCGGCCGTGAAGTCCTGTGGATGAGCCTGGATGTAAGATATATTGACGAGGGGACGGACGGGATTAATTTCCTCTGTATCTGTGCCGATGTGTCCTATATCAAGGGAAAAGAGCAGGAACTCTGGCTTACCGGAAGGCAGATGGAAAGTGTCCTGCGCCAGGCAGAGATCAATAGCTGGGACTGGGATATTGAGAACAACAGACTGACCCTGAACCGCAGCACGGCCCAGAGCGAAGCGCCCGGCAGATTTGAGACGGGGAAAAGCACGAGGGTGATCGAGGGGTTCACGGATGCAGCAGAAGGATGGGAGGAGATACCGGAGGAATACCGGGCGGATTTCCTCGAATATCTCAGACAGATTTACCGGAATAAGACCGGAGAAAGCCTGAAACATGAAGTGCCGATGAAGGAGGCGGACGGGAGCCTGCGCTGGATCAGGGTTGCCTGTGAGACAATACGAAACGGGAACGGCATGCCGGTTAATGCGGTCGGATACTACACGGATATCACGGAGGAAAAGAAGAAAAACGTAGAAAATAAGGCCGATAAGAAGGCTCTCGAGCTCCTGAGAAAGCAGAAACTCAAACTGACCAGGATGGCGGAGAATGACGCACTGACGGGACTTTACAACAGACAGACCGCAATCCCCAGAATTAAAGAATTCCTGCAGAATATGGAAAATGAGACGGCGGCACTGATTATGCTTGATCTGGACAATTTCAAACTGGTCAACGATGTGTTTGGGCATGCATACGGGGACAGCGTCATCGCCGGCAATGCGGCGAAACTAAAGAGCTTTTTCCGTCAGGATGATATTATATGCCGGATCGGAGGGGATGAGTTCCTGATTTTCTGTAAAAACATCTGTGAAGAAGTGCTGGAAAATAAAATCACACAGGTGATTGAGGAGATGAGGACTACCTATGACAACGAAGGGCAGAAGATGACCTTCTCCGTATCGGCCGGGTATGCAATGATGCCTGATCAGGGAACGGAGTTCGATGATTTATACCAGAGGGCGGATATCGCCCTGTTTGCGGCGAAGACGGGAGGCCGAGGGACGTTCCGGAAATATGAGGCGTCCATGAAGAAGATAAGATATGAGCTGGCAGGTAAAAGCTGACGCCGCAAATACCGGTTGTGAAAGGATAAAAGACGGTGTCCCCACATGGGAGATTTCCTCCTGTGTGGGGACACCGTCTTTATGTAATCCGCGCCCGCATTAATTTTCCTTTCCCAGGATAGGAATCGGCGTTTCATCCCTCTCGTCCAAGTGGTTTAAATAATACTTAGTGTCCCTTGCAACGACGTTCGACAGAAGCAGAACGGCGATGATATTCGGGATAGCCATCAGTGCGTTCAGCGTATCTGCGATATTCCATACGAGATCCAACTGGATCAGCGGAGCGATGATGAGAACCGACACCCAAACCAGCCTGTAGGGAAAGAGCGCCTTTTTACCGAAAAGGTATTCCAGGCAGCGTTCACCGTAGTAAGACCAGCCCAGGATGGTAGAGTAGGCAAAGGTGATAATTCCGATAATTAAAATCGGGCTGCCGATGTAAGCAATCTGGGAGAAGGCAGCCGTGGTCAGTTCGCCTCCGGAAAGGTTGGATACGCTGATCGAATCATTGCCGATAATGCTGCTGACCAGGACAAGCCCTGTCATCATGCAGACCACTACGGTATCCCAGAAGGTACCGGTCGAGGAGACGAGAGCCTGGCGCACCGGATTTCTGGTCTGGGCCGCTGCGGCTACGATAGGGGCGGAACCCATACCGGATTCGTTGGAGAACAGACCTCTCGCCATTCCGTAGCGGGCGGCTGTCATAATACCGGAACCCACCAGTCCTCCGGCGATGGAGGGAACCTCGGTAAATGCCGATTTTACAATGAGCCGGATTGATTCACCCAGATATTCTCTGTTTATAACCAGAATGATGACGCATCCTACGACATAGAAAAATGCCATAAAAGGAACCAGCCGTTCGCAGACACGGGCAATGGATTTGACGCCTCCAAATATGACGAGGCCTGTTACAAACGCAACAATTATACCAATTGCCAGACTGATTATCCAGGGGTTTTTATTAAGTGCCGCCGCCAGGCTGCCGCTTCCGTTTTTCAGAATGGGGGACAGGTTGGCGTCAATGACGCTTGCAATGGCGTTGACCTGCACGCCGCAGCCGATACCGAATGCGGTGAGGGAGGCCAGGGCGGCAAAAATGATACCCAGCCATTTCATATGTAAACCGCGTTCCAAAGCGTACATGGCGCCGCCGAGCATAGTTCCATCCTTTGTCCTGACCCGGTATTTCACCGCGATCAGAGACTCGGCATATTTTGTCGCTATGCCGAATACGCCGGTCAACCAGCACCAGAGCACAGCGCCGGGGCCGCCCAGGGCAATGGCGGTTCCCACTCCGATAATATTGCCGGTTCCAATCGTGGAGGCAAGCGCCGTTGTCAGGGCGCCGAACTGGCTGATATCGCCGTGGGAATCGGGATCCTTGGTGACGGAAAGCTTAATTGCGGTAAATGTCTTTCTCTGGATGAATCCGGTCCGGACAGTTAAAAAAATGTGTGTTCCAAACAGGAGTACAATCATTGGGATTCCCCAAAGGTAGTTGTTGATCGTATTTATGACAGTATTAGCTAATTCCATCCAGTTCCCCCTTACTTTACATAACTGTAACTATTCGGTATCCCTATAGGTATAAAT
>CATWBR010000274.1 GCA_958349075.1 uncultured Clostridium sp. | reverse complement strand
AGCCGCCGCAGGCCGCGGTTCGGGATGGCGAAAACCTTCGCGTCTTCAGTCCCGGGCCATGACCTTCCAGTGGGGAAGGAGGGAGAAAAAGATTCCGAAGGGGACCTTGGAGTCCGCCGGTGCTTAGCGAGGTTTTTTCGAGCTTAGCATCCGCTGTGCGCTCCTCAAGCGGGAGCGCGTCCCCGCAGGAACTTTTTCTGCCCGGATTCCCCACCCGCGACAACCCTCAAACCGGGACTGAAGACTCATAACCTCCCTCTCACCATCCCGCCCCCCGGCCGTCCCGGCGGCGTTCTTATTCCTCTGACTCCACCTCCGTCTTCGGAATTCCCAGATACGGAAGAATGTTCTCAAATATGCTGCCTACAACCGGGGCCGCTATCGTGCCTCCGTAGTATACTCCCTCCGGTTCGTCGATCGTAATCAGGGCGATTACCTGGGGATCGTCGGCCGGGGCGAAGCCTACAAAGGAGGAAATGTATTTCTTCAGGCTTCTTGGAAGTTTCTCGGAGGTCGCCGTCTTTCCCCCGATCCGGTATCCCTCGATTTTGGCGTTTTTACCGCTGCCCTCCGACACGACCTGTTCCAGGATATAGCGCATTGTGCCGCTGGTTTCCTCCGAAAGGATTCTGTCGCCCAACGGAAAATCGAAATTGTGCACCGACCCGGTCTGGGGACTGACCGATTTTACGGCCAGATGGGGCGTGACCCTGTTCCCTCCGTTTATGATGGACGATGCCGTTGTGATAAGCTGGAGCGGCGTAATCTGGAATGACTGGCCGAAGGAAACGGTGGCCAGTTCCACAAGGCCCATATTCTCTTTCTTGTGCATGATTGTGGCCGCTTCGCCAGGCAGGTCGATTCCCGTCTTCCCAAGCAGGCCGAACTGCGAGAAGTATTTATAGTAATTATCCACGCCCAGTCTCTGCCCTACGTCGATGAGAACCGGATTACAGGAATTCATCATTCCCTGCAGGAATGTCTCGCCTCCATGGCCTCCCACTTTATGGCACCTGATTTTTCTGTCCTCCACCACACGGAAGCCAGGGCAGGAAAACTGATCGGTCAGCCGCACGGCTCCCGCTTCCAGTCCCGCCGCCGCGGTCACAATCTTGAAGGTGGAACCTGGTTCATACGTATCGTTGATGCATTTGTTTCTCCACATCTGGTTCAGCAGGTCCTGGGAACTCTTTCCGTTACCGTCGGCCTGGATTCCGGGGATCAGGGTAAACGGCTCATTGAGATTAAATTCAGGTACGTTTACCATGGCGAGAATCTCACCGTTTTTCGGGTTCATGACAACAACCGATACGCTGTTCGCCTGCTTCTTCTCCATCACCTGGTAGGCCGCCTGCTCCGCAAACTTCTGAATATTGACATCCAGGGTGACGACAAGGTCGTTGCCCGCCACCGGTTCAATCCTGTCCTCCGCCGCGTTTTCAATCTCCACTCCCGCCGCATTGGAAAGCGTCAGGATTTTCCCGTCCTGGCCCTTCAGATATTTCTCATACTGGACCTCCAGCCCGATGATACCCTGGTTGTCTCCTCCGGTAAATCCCAGCACCCTGGAGGCCAGGCTGTCATAAGGATAATAGCGCTTATAATCCTCGTCTACCTTTACCCCGGAAAGTCCCTGGGAGCGGATCTTGTCTCCCTCCGCTTTATCCACGTTCGTTTTTATAATCTCACGCGCCGAGTATTTCTCCACTTTTTTTCTGACCGTCTCCTCCGGCACTTCAAGTTCGTCGGAAAGCACCCGTATGACATTTTCCGGATCTTTGATCTGGTTGTGCACCACCGATATCGTACAAACCGTCCTGTTGTCGGCGATCACCACTCCGTTCCGATCGAGGATCCGTCCTCTGGCAGCTTTGATCGTCCGCTCTCTCTGATGCAGATCCTCTGCCATCTGGCTGTAATAGTCCGCTTTATAGATCATAAGGAAGAACAGCCTTCCGGTCAGTCCTGCCATGCACAGGCATAACATGATGCATACGAACGCTATTCTTCCTCTGTGATGTGTCTGATTTCTGTTCATGCGGTACCTTTATGCTTTCGTTGGTACAGTATATTAAAAAATCAGGATTTTATTCTTTAACATTGGTCCAGGCCGTTTTACCAGCCTGCTGCCGGCCGTTTTTTTAGGTCTTAAGCCGGCGGGCTGGGAGCCTGGCTGCTCTCCGGCGCCGTCTCGGCGCCGCCCGATGGTTCCGTCATGCCGTCTCCGGAGTTTTCCGGCGATTCGCCTGTTCCTCCCGGCATTCTGTCCGGATAATTATAGTCTTCCTCCCCGGAATCAATAAATTCATCATCAAAGGACGGCCATGTTTCCGTCGGAGCCGTACTCTCTCCGCTTTCACTTGTCTCTCCCTGGGTTTCGGAGGTTTCTCCGCTTGTGATTCCCTCTTCTCTTCCAGCCAGTTCCTCATCCTCAGGAAGTCCTGTATCGGTATCCGGGAATACGTTCATATAGGGAAGAATTTCCGCCATAATTTTACTTGAAATTTCACTGGCAAACCTGGAATGCGCCTGTTCCTCTCCCGGCAGGTTCGGCGTGTCGAGCACGACGTATACGAGAACCTGTGGATCATAGGCCGGAGCGTATCCGATAAAGGATACAAGGTAATTTTTCTCTTCACGCGGCTGTTTCTGGGCCGTACCAGTCTTGCCGGCCACCTGATATCCGGCCACCGCCGCAGCTCCCGCCGTGCCGCCCACACCGGAAACGGTCTGGTAAAGCGCGTCGTTGATAAACCTGGACGTGCTCTCGGATACAGTTTCACGGACCAGTTTTGGGTTGCTCTTCTGCACTACGGCACCCTGGTCGTTTAAGACTCTTCTGACTACATGCGGTTCATAATAGGAGCCGCCGTTAATCAGGGAACTGTATGCTGCCGCCATCTGAATCATCGTACAGTTATAGTTCTGTCCGAAGGCGTTCGTCGCAAGGTCGACCGGACCCATCTTGTCCGCCCTGTATACAAGGCCCGCTGTATCGGCTTCTCCCGGAAGGTCGATCCCCGTTTTGGAGCCGAAGCCGAAAATACTCTGATATTTGCTGAATTTTTCTTTGCCTTCCAGACGCACGATATTCATCATGACAACGTTGCATGACTTCATAAGTCCCTGGGTAATCGTCAGAGGGCCGTGTCCGCTTCTGGCAACACAGCGGATTTTCCACTTGTCAAGCTGGAGCATACCGCCGCACTCAAACGTTTCATAGCCGCTGATAGCGCCCTCCTCGATGGCTCCCGCCACGGTAAACGCTTTCTGCGGGGAACCCGGCTCAAAGGTATCGCTGACGCAGAAGTTCCTCCACATCTTATACCAGTTGTCCGCCTTCGTCTTCTCATCCATGGCGGCCTGTTCTTCCGGTGTATAATACCGGTCCATATTGTACGGGTCATTTAAATCGTAGCGGATGTTGGTATCCATCGCGAGAATTTCCGCATTATTGGGATCCATGACGATGACGGCCGCCACCTTGCTTCCAATCCCGGCCTGCCATTCGTCGATATATTTCTGGCAGATTTTCTGGATGTTTGTGTCGATGGTCAGTTCCAGGGTCTCCCCGTTTCTGGCGGGTTTAACTACCCTCTCCAGATTGGAATCGTCGTTTAAATAACCGTATTCCCTGCCGTTGACTCCGGTGAGGACATCGTTATAAAACTGCTCCACTCCGCCGGAGGCATTGCCGTCTTTCATCGCAAAACCGATGACGTTGCAGGCCAGATCTTTGTATGGATAAACTCTCTTGTATTCATCCTCGAACCACACTCCGGTGATTCGCTTTTTACCGCCCTCGTCGGCGGCCAGTTTCCTGTACTCATCGTTTTTGGCCTGCTTCAGATTTTCAAACTGCTCCTTCTGTTCCGCGGACATCTGCTTTTCATAGATGACATAGTAGCTGTCTTTCCTGTCGTTTATCAGTTTTCGCAGTTCTTCGCGGTCATAGCCAAAGCATTCGTTCAGGGCGTCTAACGTCGCTTCCAGATATTCATAACTCTCATCATTTTCCAGGATCTGTTTGGGATCCAGGATCAGGTTGTATACTTTCTCGCTGATGGCCAGATACGTTCCGTTTCTGTCCACGATATTTCCGCGCTTAAAGGGGATCGTCCGGCTCTCGTAATCCTGGTGGCTCAGAACGATCTGGTTATAGTCTTCCCCTTTGCTTTTTACAATATTATATAGCACTAAGACAAGTGCAAACAAAGCCAGCGTAATTACCATTACGGTAATCGCCAGCTTTTCCTGCATATATTTCCGAAAGGTCTGTTTGTTGTTAGTGTTTTGGGATGTCCTCATACTGCCTTACATACTCACTTTCCGTTTTATTATACAAAAGAATCTGGTTCTTATTGGCATATACCATGCCAAGTTCTTCTGTAGCGACTTTATATACATGATCCAAGTCAACGTAAGTGTCAATCCTTGTCTGAAGGGCATCATTTTCGGATTTCAGATGTTCAAGTTTAAGCTCCAGCGCTTCTATATTGTTGATTCTTGTCGTGATTGAAGCCTGAATGCGCAGATAATTCATGCATAAAAACAGCGTAATTACTGCTGCTACGGTCAAAGCAAATACATAAGGCCCGTCCATATAAAGGGCTTTCTCCCGGTTTCTCCTTGCAACGTGGCTGCGTCTGTAGTCGTCCTGTACCCTGCGCTCCGGCTTTGTCTGTGTCGTAGTTCTATTTACTTTTCTCACGGTATTGCCGTCTACATAAGTACCGGCATATTCAGGATGTCTTCTTCTGGCAGCCATAGGTTTTACCTCCTATTTTTCTCAAACACCCTCAGTTTTGCGCTTTTGGAACGCTTGTTTTCTGAGAGTTCTTCCTCTGATGGTAGGATGGGCTTGCGTGTCACCACACGGCCCCTGCTCTTCTTTCCGCACATACACACAGGGAAGTCGGGCGGACAGGTACATGGATTTTCATTCGTCCTGAAACGGTTCTTTACAATTCTGTCCTCCAGAGAGTGGAAGGTAATAATGGAAAGCCTTCCCTCCGGGGCCAGAAGCTCCGTCATCGTATCAATCGAATTCTCCAGAACCTCCAGTTCTTTGTTAAGCTCTATCCGGATGGCCTGAAACGTCCGCTTGGCCGGATGGCCTCCCGTGGCTCTCACCTTGGCCGGGATTGCGGCTTTTATAATCTCGATCAGCTCTCCTGTCGTCTCAATCTCTTTTTCCTGTCGTGCTCTGACAATATGTTTTGCAATATTCTTTGCAAATCTGTCTTCCCCATAGTCTCTGATGATATGGAACAGTTCTGATTCAGTGTAGTTATTTACAATATCTTTCGCAGTCTCCGTATTTCTCTGGTCCATTCTCATATCGAGGGGGGCATCTTCCTCCCTGTAGGTGAATCCCCGGTCCGCCGTGTCAAGCTGATAGGAGGAAACGCCTAAATCCAGGTAAATCCCATCCACCTCTTTTATGCCCAGTTCCGTTAAAACCGCTTCAATATTCTCATAGTTGCTTCTAACAATTGTTACTTTATCTCCAAATTCTTTCAGACGCTCGGATGCTGCCGCGATGGCGTCGGCATCCTGGTCGATCCCGATAAGCCTTCCGCCCTCTCCGAGTCTTTTGCACACTTCGTATGCATGTCCGCCTCCGCCCAGGGTTCCGTCCACATAAATACCGTCCGGCTTTATGTTAAGGCTTTCGATTGTCTCATCTAAAAGTACTGATTTGTGTCCAAATATCATATTCCAAGGCCTTCCATGTTCTCTGCAATTTCGTCCATGTCGTCATAGACGTTCTTCTCGGTCCAGGTTGCTTTGTTCCAGATCTCAATCCGGCTTCCCACTCCCACCAGAACCACTTCTTTTTCCAGGTTCGCAAATTCCCTGAGGACGGCGGGGAGAAGGATTCTTCCCTGCTTGTCCACCTCGCAGGCGGAAGCTCCGGCCAGGAAAAAACGTGAGAACTTTCTGGCATTTGTATTCGTAAGCGGCAGTGACTGGAGCTTTTCTTCGAAGTTTTTCCACTCAGAATTATCATACACAAAGAGACAGCCGTCTAAACCCTTTGTCACGACAAATTCGTCTCCAAGCTGTTCCCTGAATTTGGAGGGGACAATCAGCCTCCCCTTCGCATCAATTGTATGATTGTATTCACCCATGAACATAGCAATCACCTGTCATCCGTTGTGCTCCACTTCGTTTCCACCTGGTACCATTTAGCACCACTTTCCACCACTTTCTACCACTTTGTATTC
>CATWBR010000273.1 GCA_958349075.1 uncultured Clostridium sp. | reverse complement strand
ATATCCCTAATAACCATATATCTTTTCCAATATATACTTGACTAATAACACTGTCTCTGCTAAAGTTACAGATAAGAACTTTAATAAAAAAAGATACATATTATGTATCGATTGGCAGGGAGAGAAGATAATGGAACAGAAACCGGTAAATACAGCAGAAAATTATGATGCAGCCATAATCGGCTTTGGAAAGGGCGGAAAAACACTGGCAAAAGCGCTGGGAGATGCGGGACAGAAGACGGTGCTGATTGAGAGATCCGCTAAAATGTATGGAGGAACCTGCCCGAATGTCGGATGTATACCGACCAAGTCGTATGTTTACAGGGCGGGACTCGCGGCTGCTGCGGGCGGCAGCTTTGAGGAGAAGGCCGCGGCATATAGGGAGGCCGTGGAACACAAAGATGAACTGACGGGCAGGCTGCGTGCAAAGAATCATCTGAGACTGTCCGGCCATCCGAATATTACGGTAATGGATGGTACGGCCCGGTTCGTTTCACCTCACGAGGTCGAGGTGGAGCATGACGGTACGGTCACAAGGCTTGCGGGAAGCCGGATTTTTATCAACACAGGCGCTTCCGCTTTTATCCCTCCCATTGAGGGAATAAAAGGCAATCCTTTTGTATATACAAGTGAGACTCTTCTGGATTTAAAAGAACTTCCGGAGAAACTGGTGATCATAGGAGGAGGCTATATTGGAGTTGAATTTTCCTCCATCTATGCAAACTTTGGCTCACAGGTGACAATCCTCCAGGATGAAGACGTATTTCTTCCCCGGGAGGATGCCGATATCGCGGAAGCGGTAAGGCAATCCCTGGCGTCCAGAGGCGTTAAAGTGCTGACCGGCGTAAAAGTAAGATCGGTGCGGCAGATGCAGGAGAATGCCGTTGTCGCATTTGAAGACAGCGAAGGGGTAAAGAGCCTGAACGCCGACGCGGTGCTCGTTGCAACGGGGCGCAGGCCGGAAACGGGTGGTCTTAACCTGGAGGCTGCCGGTGTAGAGGTGAATTCAAGAGGCGGCATTATCACCGATGACTCCATGATGACAACGGCCCCTGAAGTTTATGCGATGGGAGATGTGACGGGCGGTCTTCAGTTTACCTACATTTCACTGGATGACAGCAGAATCGTCAAATCCAGGATTCTCGGTGACGGGAGCTATACCCTGAAGAAGAGGGGAGCCGTACCCTACAGTGTTTTTCTGGCTCCGGCATTTTCCAGGGTGGGGCTCAGTGAGAAGGATGCCATAGCGGCGGGATATCAGGTAAAGACTGCCAGGCTTGCCGCAGCGGATATTGTCAAGTCAAAGGTGCTTGAGCAGACCGACGGCCTTTTAAAAGCCGTTATCGATGAGAAAACAGGGCTGATACTGGGAGCACACCTCTTCTGCGAGGAATCTTATGAACTGATCAATATCATCAAGATGGCCATGGATACAAAGGCGCCGTACACCATGCTCAGAGACATGATTTTTACCCATCCCACGATGGCGGAAGCGTTAAACGACTTATTTGCCGTATAAACCGGCCGTAACAAGACGAAACTAGAAATTTACAAGACATAAAGGAGTGTACTATATGGGATTTTCATTAGATGTCAGTGTACCGGTTCTGACAGTATTTTTTCAGGGCCTGATCAGTTTTTTTTCACCCTGTGTACTGCCGCTGATACCGTTATACATCGGGTATTTGTCCGGAGGCACCGGAAGCCGCGGAGAGGACGGCAGAATCTATTATAAGAGAAGCAAGGTAATGCTGCATACGCTTTTCTTCGTAATCGGAGTCAGCTTTGCATTTTTCCTTCTGGGGCTGGGATTTTCAGCAATGGGAAACTTCTTTAATAAAAACCAGCTTATGTTTGCAAGGGTCGGCGGCATCATAGTCGTACTTTTTGGTCTGTATCAGCTTGGTGTTTTCGGTACCAGTACAATGCTGGGCAAAGAGAGAAGACTTCCGTTCAAGCTTGACACCGTTGCCATGTCACCGATCACAGCCCTGATTATGGGCTTTACGTTCAGCTTTGCCTGGACGCCCTGCGTAGGACCGGCTCTGGCCAGTGTTCTTCTGATGGCGGCCTCGGCCAGCACAAAGGCGATGGCCTTTATACTGATAGGCGTTTACACCGCAGGTTTCGTGCTTCCGTTCCTGGCGGTCGGCCTTTTTACTACATCCTTACTTGAATTTTTTAAGAGCCATATGAATGTTGTAAAGTATACGGTAAGAGTCGGCGGAATCCTGATGGTATTCATGGGAATTCTGATGTTTACCGGAAAGATGAATGCTGTGACCGGTTACCTTTCCAAACTTACACCTCCTTCGGGAACGGAGTATAATACAGGCGTGGGCAGTACGGAGGAATCTACAGAGGAGGCTTCCAACGAAGCAAAATCAACCGAAGATACGACAGAGAATGCGTCCCGGCCGGGAGGCGATGAGACGGCCGCCGGGGAGACGGTGGGAGATAGCGGTTCCGCAGCCGGTGAAACTGCTTCGGGTGAGACGGCGGCGGATGAGCCTGTACTAATGCCGGCAATCGATTTTACCCTGACGGATCAGTTTGGGAATACCCATACCCTGTCCGATTATAAAGGAAAGACAGTTTTCCTGAACTTCTGGGCTACATGGTGTCCGCCGTGCCGCGCCGAGATGCCGGATATCCAGAAGCTGTATGACACCTATGATACGGAAGGCGACGATGCCCTGATTGTTCTCGGAATTGCCGCGCCTAATATGGGAAGTGAGAAGTCGGAAGAAGGAATCAAAGAATTTCTGAGTGAAAATGGATATACTTATCCTGTAGTGATGGATACGACAGGTGAGATATTTACAGCTTACGGAATTTATTCGTTCCCTACCACGTTTATGATTGACCGGGACGGGAATGTATTCGGATATGCCAGCGGCCAGCTCAGCGAAGATATGATGAAGAGCATTATTGATCAGACGATGGCAGGAAAGAGAAATTAAGCGGATTGCCGCAAAGGGGATGAGAATATGACCAGCGAATTTACAATTGCAGTGCACGCCCTTGTATTTTTATCACATAAAGGGACGGTTTACTCCAGCGAAGGGCTTGCGGAGAATGTGTGTACAAACGCCGCCAGGATCCGCAAGGTGATGGCAAAACTTAAAAAAGCAAATCTGATAAAGACCAAGGAAGGAGCCGAGGGCGGATACCTTTTTCACAGGGACGCCGCGGAAGTGAACCTTTTAATGATTGCGGATGCGCTTCAGACTTCTTTTGTAACCACAGCGTGGAAAAGCGGGGATCCCGAGAAAGACTGTCTTGTCTCTTCGGGGATGGCGGGAATCCTGACGGAGATTTACGACGGACTTGACCAGAGATGCCGTGAACGGTTAAAAGAGATTACGATATCAGACATAGAAGACAGGATATTTGCGTCACATCCGGATAAGAGATAAACGGTAACCTGCACGCTTTGAGCACAGGCTGCCGCCGTTAAAAAGACGGACAGCACAGGCCCCCGGTTTGGCACAACGGAAAGTTGTGTTAAGACCGGGGGCCTGTGCTGTCTGAGTTCTATATAGTTTTGTATGATTCTTCGCTCAGGCGGGCGGCAGGGTGCGTTTCAGGTATCTGACACAGTGCCGGAATGCGGGAATCAGGAAGGCGTCGGCAAAAATCCATGCGAGCGGTGAGGCGAAGCAGACCGCTATATAGCCGAACACCGGTACAAAGATAAAACCGACCAGGGCTCTCGCCGCCATCTCGCAGACACCTGCCAGAACGGCGAAGAGGCTGAAGCCCATGCCCTGGATCGTAAAGCGCCAGACGTTTACGAATACAAGAGGGATGTAGAACATGGAATTGTAAATCAGGAACTGGTGGGCCTGGGCAATTACCTGCACTTCGTCCGCATTCACAAAAAGGAGCGGAATCACGCCTCCGAAAAAGAAGAGGACGGCAAATGCGGCGACGGAGTAAACGGCTCCGATGACGGTCGCAGATTTTACTCCCTGTTCGATCCGGACGACTTTACCGGCGCCTACGTTCTGGCCTGCATAGGTGGCCATCGTGCCGCCGAGGGCATCGAAGGGGCAGCAGAAGAACATGCTGACTTTCTGCCCCGCGGTAACCGAGGCGACGGCAACGGAACCGAGGGTGTTGATGGCGGTCTGTATCACGACGGAACCGATGGCCGTGATGGAGTACTGAAGCCCCATGGGAACTCCCATTTTACAGAGAATGTAAATATGGCGGCCGCTGAGGTGCACTTCCTCCCTGTTCATTTTCAGGATATCAAATTTCTTTTTCATGTACAGCAGGCAGAGGATTCCGGATACGGCCTGTGAGATGACGGTCGCGTAAGCGGCGCCCGCCACACCGGTGTGCAGGTTGACAATGAAAACAAGATCCAGGACGATATTTAAAATGCTTGAGAGGATTAAAAAGTACACGGGAGTTTTCGAGTCTCCCAGTGCCCGGATGATTCCTGCCAGGATGTTATAGAGAAAGGTAGCCGGAATCCCGACGAATATAAAAAAGATATAGTCGTAGGCTCCCTGGATAATATTGTCCGGCGTCTGCATCCATACAAGGATCGTCTTAGTCAGCAGCGTGACGGAAACGGTCATGACTGCGGCAAATATCAGGGAAAGCCAGCCTGCATTGGCGGTAAAACGCCTCATATCCTTATAATCGCGCGCCCCAAACCGTTGTGATACGGGAATGGAAAAACCTGAGCAGAGGCCGATGACAAAACCATTAATCATAAAATTGACGGCGCCCGTGGAACCGACGGCGGCCAGGGCATCCACGCCGAGAAATTTGCCGACAATCACGGTGTCCACCATACTGTAAAACTGCTGGAACAGCATGCCGAGCAGCATGGGAACGGCAAAGCCCAGTATCAGTTTTGCCGGGCTGCCGGAAGTCATGTCTTTGATGAGAGAGCGGGAAGTTTGTGCTTTTGTGTCCATAGTTCGTCTGTATCCTCCAAATAAGCGGCTAATTCAAAAACTTTTTTAGATTCTACAGGAAAACCGGTTATTTTACAATCAGCAGATTTCACAAAATAAAGAAGAAAAATGCGGGAAGGACAAACAGATGGACGGCCCCGGTTTGCCGGCACATGTCTGGAATCAGTCTTTTACAAGGATTTTCAATATTTCCGCCATGTACATAGTATGGTAATCCTTGTTGGGATACCATTTTGAATCATTTTCTTTGGCGATGAAGTTTTCGTAGGGCATATCGTCCTGATAAATCTTTTTGCAGACAAAGATGAGATTTGCTTCCTCAAAAGCGGCGGTACCGTCGGTAAAATACGGTGTGAGGCCGGTTTCCTCAACCTTATCGTGATCCCTTCCGGAAACAGAACCGCAGATATTCAGGGCTTTTCTATATTCGGGGCCGTAGAAGGAGAGGGTAAAGGTTTCGTTAGCATCGACAAATTCTTTCGTATAGCGCTGAGGACGAATGTAGCAGGTTACCACATTTTTTCCCCAGAAGACACCTGCGCCGCCCCAACTGGCGGTCATTGTGTTGAATTTCTTTTCATCACCGGCTGTGATTAACATCCAGTCGGAACCGATTTTGGTAAAGGGGTTAAACGCAAGCTCTTCGGCTTTTATTTCTCTAAAACTCATGGTATCGTCTCCTTTTCATCGTGAAATATAATTGGTGCTATACAGTTATTTAGCACAAACTATCAGAGAAATCAAGAAAAAAACGGGCTTTTGTGTAATTTATGCGGCCGGGAGGCCGGGGGAGTGGTATGAGTCTTCAGTCCCGGTTCAGGTTGTGGCGAGGGGGAATCCGGCAGAATGAATTACTTCGGGGACCGTTTGCACTTGGTGGAGTGCATAGCAGTGCTAAACTCGAAAACACCTCGTTAATCACTGATGGACTCCAATGTCCCCTGCGCAATTGATTCAGCTTTCTTCCCCCCGGGGAGAGGATCGACGGGACTGAAGACTCTGCGAAGGTTATCGCCCGGATCCTGGCCTGCGGCCCGCTGGGCCAGGGAGAGGAGACTGGTATGAGTCTTCAGTCCCGGTTTCAGGTTGTGGCGAGGGGGAATCCGGCAGAATGAATTACTTCGGGGACCGTTTGCACTTGGTGGAGTGCATAACAGTGCTAAACTCGAAAATACCTCGTTAATCACTGATGGACTCCAATGTCCCCTGCGCAATTGATTCTGCCTCCTTCCCCCCGGGGAGAGGATCGACGGGACTGAAGACTCCGCGAAGGTTGTCGCCCGGTCCCTGGCCTGCGGC
>CATWBR010000272.1 GCA_958349075.1 uncultured Clostridium sp. | reverse complement strand
AGAAAAATGAAAACCATGGATGGTAACCATGCAGCAGCTCATGCTTCATATGCATATACAGATGTAGCAGCCATCTATCCTATCACCCCGTCCTCACCTATGGCAGAGGCTACAGACGAGTGGGCAACCGATGGAAGAACAAACATTTTCGGCCAGACAGTGCAGATTACAGAAATGCAGTCTGAGGCTGGTGCCGCTGGTGCTGTTCACGGTTCCCTTGCAGCCGGTGCTTTAACAACTACCTACACTGCATCCCAGGGTCTGTTACTGATGATCCCGAACCTTTACAAAATTGCAGGCGAGCAGTTGCCGGGCGTTTTCAACGTATCAGCACGTGCACTTGCAAGCCACGCATTATCTATCTTCGGCGACCATTCCGACGTTTACGCATGTCGTCAGACCGGTTGTGCCATGCTCTGTGAATCCAGCGTACAGGAAGTTATGGACTTAACACCGGTTGCACATCTTGCATCTATCAAGGGTAAAGTTCCATTCATTAACTTCTTCGACGGTTTCCGTACTTCCCACGAGATTCAGAAGGTTGAAACATGGGATTACGAGGATCTGAAAGAGATGGCGGATTTGGATGCCATCGACGCTTTCCGAAGGAATGCGCTTAACCCGAACCATCCATGCCAGAGAGGTTCCGCTCAGAACCCTGACATCTTCTTCCAGGTTAGAGAGGCATGCAACCCATATTACGATGCATTACCGGCTATCGTTCAGGATTATATGGACAAGGTTAATGCAAAGATCGGCACGGATTACAAACTGTTTAACTACTACGGCGCTCCGGACGCTGAGCATGTTATCATCGCTATGGGTTCCGTCAATGATACAATCGAAGAGACCATCGACTACATGCTGGCAGAGGGCAGAAAAGTCGGTGTTGTAAAAGTTCGTCTTTACAGACCATTCTGCGCAGATGCATTGGTTAACGCTATTCCGGATTCCGTAAAACAGATTTCCGTATTAGACAGAACAAAAGAGCCGGGTTCCTTAGGCGAGCCGTTATACCTGGATGTTGTAGCAGCATTAAAGGGAACAAAATTCGACCAGACTCCAATCTTCACAGGACGTTACGGTTTAGGCTCCAAGGATACAACACCTGCACAGGTTGTTGCCGTATTTGACAACACAGTTAAGAAACAGTTCACAGTAGGTATCGTGGATGACGTTACAAACCTGTCCCTGGAACTGGGCGCTCCGCTTGTAACCACTCCGGAAGGCACTGTTAACTGTAAGTTCTGGGGTCTGGGAGCCGATGGTACGGTTGGCGCCAACAAGAACTCCATCAAGATTATCGGTGACAATACAGACATGTATGCACAGGCATACTTTGACTATGATTCCAAGAAATCCGGCGGTGTTACTATGTCTCACCTCCGTTTCGGACACAAACCGATTAAATCCACATATTTAATCCGCAAAGCCAACTTCGTAGCCTGCCATAACCCTGCTTACATCCGTAAGTACAACATGGTTCAGGAGTGCGTTGACGGCGGAACATTCCTGTTAAACTGCCCATGGGATATGGAAGCTCTTGAGGAGCATTTACCGGGACAGGTTAAGAAGTTCATCGCAGATCACAATATCAAATTCTACACCATCGACGGTGTAAAACTCGGTATCGAGACCGGCATGGGCCCGACACGTATCAACACAATCCTTCAGTCCGCATTCTTCAAGCTGGCGTCCATCATTCCGGAGGAGAGAGCCATCGAACTGATGAAGGCTGCTGCTCAGGCGACATACGGCCGTAAGGGTGAAGATGTTGTTAAGAAGAACTGGGCTGCTATCGATGCAGGCGCACAGCATGTTGTAGAGATTAAGGTTCCGGAGAGCTGGAAGAACGCAGCGGACGAAGGCCTTGAGATGACTCATGCAACAGAGGGAAGAGAAGACGTAGTGAAGTTCGTTAACACAGTTCAGGCTGCCGTTAACGCTCAGGAAGGTAACAACCTGCCTGTATCCGCATTCGTAGATTACGTAGACGGTACAACGCCATCCGGTTCCTCCGCATATGAGAAACGCGGTATCGCTGTCAATGTTCCTGTATGGAATCCCGACAACTGTATCCAGTGTAACTTCTGTTCCTATGTATGTCCGCACGCTGTAATCCGTCCTGTAGCTCTTACAGAGGAAGAGGCTTCCAAGGCACCGGAAGGAACAAAGACACTCGCTATGACAGGTATGCCACAGTACAAGTTCGCAATCACTGTATCCGCACTTGACTGTACAGGCTGCGGTTCCTGTGCAAACGTATGCCCTGGCAAGAAGGGTGAGAAAGCTCTCGTTATGAACGGACTTGAGAAGAGCCTCGGAGAGCAGAAGATATTTGATTACGGCCAGTCACTGGATGTAAAACGCGATGTAATTGAGAAATTCAAAGAGACTACGGTTAAGGGAAGCCAGTTCAAACAGCCGTTACTCGAGTTTTCAGGCGCATGTGCAGGCTGCGGTGAGACACCGTACGCTAAATTAATCACACAGTTATTCGGTGACAGAATGTATATCTCCAATGCGACAGGCTGTTCCTCCATTTGGGGTAACTCTTCACCTTCCACACCGTATACGGTAAATAAAGAAGGCAAAGGACCGGCATGGGACAACTCCTTATTTGAGGATTGTGCCGAGTTTGGTTACGGTATGCTCTTAGCTCAGAACGCAATGCGTGACGGCTTAAAGAAGAAAGTAGAAGACATTTTTGCATCTGCAGAAGCTTCCGAAGAAGTGAAGGCAGCCTGCAAAGACTGGTTTGATACCTTTGGTTCCGGAGCATTAAACGGTACTGCTACAGACAAGTTAGTTGCCGCATTAGACGGAATTGACTGCTCCGTATGCAAGGACATTGTAAAGAACAAAGACTTCCTCGCTAAGAAATCCCAGTGGGTATTCGGTGGTGACGGATGGGCTTATGATATCGGTTTCGGCGGTGTTGACCACATTCTTGCTTCCGGCAAGGATATCAACGTTATGGTATTCGATACAGAGGTTTACTCCAACACAGGCGGCCAGTCCTCCAAGGCTACACCAACAGGCGCTGTTGCACAGTTCGCAGCAGGCGGTAAGGATGTTAAGAAGAAAGACCTTGCTTCCATCGCTATGAGCTACGGATATGTATACGTTGCACAGATTTCCATGGGCGCCGACTATGCACAGACTGTAAAAGCACTTGCAGAGGCAGAGGCATATCCGGGACCATCCCTGGTTATCGCTTACGCTCCATGTATCAACCATGGTATCAAGAAAGGTATGGACAAAGCCCAGACAGAGGAGAAGCTGGCTGTAGAGTGCGGTTACTGGCACAACTTCCGCTTCAATCCGGCTGCTGAGAAGAAGTTCAGCCTTGACAGCAAGGCTCCGTCAGGAGACTACCAGGCATTCTTAAACGGTGAGGTTCGTTACACATCCCTTGCACTTAAGAATCCGGAGAGAGCAAAAGAATTATTCGCTAAGAACGAGGAAGCAGCAAAAGAGAGATATCACTACCTCACAAAACTGGTTACTCTGTACGGAAACGACTAATAATAAGAAAAAGGCGGACAGCATTTTGCTGTCCGTTTTTTCTTATTAATCAGGAAAGCCTGCTGCAGCCGCTGATTGACTGAATTTTGTAGAAGGGAGCTTGAATTGGACAGGAAAATTTTCAGGACATATTTCCCAATCTTTGATATAATAGAGAAAATGAACCGGAGGAACTTTTAATGAACCGTTTGTTTTCTGATAAAGAATTGAAGCTGCTGATCGTCCCCCTGCTGATCGAGCAGGTTCTGGCTATTACGGTGGGAATGGCCGATACAATGATGATATCCTACGCAGGGGAGGCCGCCATATCGGGAGTTGCTCTGGTGGATCTGATTAATCTCCTTCTAATCAATGTATTCGCAGCCCTGGCGACAGGAGGGGCCGTTGTGTCCTCTCAGTACCTGGGGAAGGGCAGTAAGGAGATGTGCAGGGAGTCGGCGGGCCAGCTGCTCATCGTGACTACCTTCATTTCCCTCGCCATTATGGCAGTCGTGCTGGCGGCGAAACGCCGTTTTCTGGGACTTCTGTATCCTTCGGTAACGGAAGATGTTATGGTCAATGCGGTCGCCTACCTGCGGATATCGGCTTATTCTTATCCTTTCCTGGCAGTGTTTAATTCCTGTGCCGCGCTGTTCCGATCCATGGGCAATTCCAAGGTTTCAATGAAAGTATCGGTACTCATGAACCTGATCAATGTGGTGGGCAACGCAATCCTCATCTTCGGCTTTTCCATGGGAGTGGCGGGCGCCGCATGGGCAACTGCATTCGCAAGGGGAGTGGCCGCCGTTATCATGGTCCTGCTCCTTCGAAACAGGGAAAATATCATTTATCTGGAAGCAAAATCCCTTTGCCGCTTGAACGGTTCCATGATCCGAAGGATCCTTTACATAGGAATCCCGAACGGGATAGAGAACGGATTGTTCCAGTTTGGACGCGTGCTGATCGTAAGCATTATCGCCGGATTCGGTACCGTTCAGATTGCGGCCAATGCGGTCGCCAATAACCTGGATAACATGGGACTCATCTCGGGCATGGCGCTGAACCTGGCGATGGTAACCGTAGTGGGGCGCTGCGTCGGGGCAAAAGATTATGAACAGGCCGAGTATTATGTGAAAAAGCTGATGAAGATTGCGTATCTTGCGGGCCTTGTAACCAACGGCCTGGTAGTGCTTGTGATGCCGCTCGCCCTGAAGGTCTATTCTTTGACGGCGGAGACGGCGGAGCTGACGCGTGTTCTGGTGTGGATTCACTGTATCGGCGCAATCATTATGTGGCCGGTTGCCTTTACCCTTCCAAACGCTCTGAGAGCGGCCAATGATGTGAGAATGCCGATGGTGACCTCGGTCTTTTCCATGATCATGTTCCGGATTCTGTTCAGCGTCATTCTGGGAATTCATTTTAAGATGGGTGTGATCGGAGTCTGGATTGCGATGCTGATGGACTGGATCTTCCGGCTTACTCTCTTTATCCTGCGTTACCGGAAGGGAAAGTGGAAGCAGATGAGTCTGATATAAGGGTGGTTGTATATATGAAGAGGTGGAGAGATGAACAGCCGGTTTGATTTTTATATGCCATCCAGCGATGGTGCGTCGAGGATACACGGCGTCCACTGGGCACCGTGGGGGGAGACGAGAGCGTCGCTCCAGATAAACCATGGGATGCTGGAGCATACCGGACGGTATGCCGGATTTGCCGGGGCTATGAATGAAAAAGGAATTGCCGTGATTGGCCATGACCATCTCGGCCATGGAAAAACGGCGCGTCCCGGTATGCTGGGAACGTTTGCCGATGAAAACGGAGCCGGTTTTGTATTGGAGGATATAAAACGGGTATCGGATTATGTGGAACGCCAATATCCGGCTATTCCACATTTTATCCATGGGCACAGTATGGGCTCTTTTTTTGTGAGGCGGTATCTGACACAGTACGGCGGCGATGTGGCGGGGGCCATCGTCATGGGAACGGGAAGCAAATCAGGGGCTGTATTGAAAATCGGCATGGGGGCGGTACGGCACGCCATAAGGAGAGAGGGGCGTGACTATCACAACGAGATGCTCCACAGTCTTGTACTGGGCAGCTACAACCGGCCGTTTGAGCCGGGAGAGACAAAGCATGACTGGCTTTCCCGGGATATCAGTGAGGCCCGGAAATTCGAGGCTGATCCGGACTGCCGTTTTATCTTCTCCAACGGAGCCTATGAAGATTTTTTCCGCATTATGGAGGATTTGAATCGGAAAAAGCAGTTTGAACAGATTCCGAAGACACTTCCGATCCTGATCCTGTCGGGAGGGCAGGATCCTGTGGGGGACCGGGGGAAGGGCGTCAGGAAGGTTTACAGGGAATTCTGCGGCCTGGGACTTTGGGACGTCACGATGAAACTGTACCCGCAGGCCCGCCATGAGCTGATCAATGAGTTAAACCGGGAAGAGGTATATGAGGATATTGCGGACTGGATTTTAAAGCGGAGTTGAGAAAAGGGCGGGGCTCCCGACTCACCCGCCTCTTCGTCCCGTCCGCGGGATATCAGAAAGTTTAACAATTTTTACCGCCACACCCTTGCGCCCGCAATAGGAATATGATAAAATACGGCATACAAAGCTTTACACCAAATCAATGGAACCGTTTCAAGGTTCGCATATTCTATGATTCAATTCATACGAAATCCAATATATTTCAAATTATTTCCAACTTAATTTCCAATAAAATATTCCCAATC